>JBCNQO010000030.1:0-8511 GCA_039592825.1 Flavobacterium sp. | reverse complement strand
AAAAATGCGCCAAACTTTCGTTCGGCGGTTTCAACAATTGTGGTATCTGGTTATGTATTATGTAGTGTGTTTCGTAGTAAAACCATCATCACTAACCTCATTAGGAGTATAATCCTCCACCATAAGCTCGGCATAATTGGTCTCTTTGCCTTTGCGCACACGTCTGATGATACCATCGAAAATCGAGTAAACGACCGGCACAATAATTAGCGTAAGGAAAAGTGAAGAGATCAAACCACCGATGATTACCCACGCAAGTCCGTTGTTCATTTGGGCCGCACCACCTGTGGCGATCGCGATCGGGATCATACCGAAAACCATCGCGATGGTCGTCATGAGGATCGGGCGCAAACGCGCGTGGTTGGCTTGAATCAAGGCTGTGTAAGTGGTTTCACCTTCGGCTTTTCTGTGGTTGGTAAAGTCCACGAGAAGGATCGCGTTCTTACAGACCAGACCAATCAGCATAATGATACCCAAAATCGTGAAGATGTTGAGCGAGTTGTTGGTCAAAGCCAGTGCGAACAAAGCCCCGATGAACGATAGCGGCACCGAGAAAAGTACCACGAACGGGTAAACGAAACTGTCGTAAAGTGCCACCATCACAAGGTAAACGAGAATGATCGCGGCTAGCAAAGCCACACCAAGCGTACCAAAACCTTCGGCCGTGTTTTCCATTTCACCGCCCCAAATGTAGTTTACGCCCGCCGGACGCTCGAGTTGGGTGAATTTGGCTTCCCATTCCTGGGCCAAAGTCTGTACCGATTTACCCACGTTTTGCGCCTGAACCGTCACGGCCGCACTCTTGTCGCGTCTTTCGAGCAAACTCGGGCCGGAACTTTCGGTAACCGTGGCAAATTGGGAAAGTTTGATCTGTTGGCCATTTCCATTGACGAAAATCAGGTCTCTTACATTATCGATGTTCGAGCGGTCGAATTCGTTGAAACGGATGTTGATGTCGTACTCATATTGACCGGCGCGGAACTTACCGTCGGTGTTTCCGTTGAAAGCGGTTTGCATCGTAAGACCAACCGTTTGCAGGTCAAGTCCTAGCGCCGCCATCTTGTCGCGGTCTACCTGAACGTTCACTTCCGGAGAACCGGTTTCCGAAGTCAATTTGATTTCGGTCGCACCTGGAATCTTGCCCAATTCGGCAGCTGCGGCTTCGGCGAATTTCATCGCGCTTTCCACGTCGTTTCCGGTAAAGGTCAAACTCAATGGCGCTTCGTCGGCTCCACCCATGATACTCACCGGAACCGTTTTCACCTGAGCGCCCACGAGGATTTTCTGCAATTCACGCTTTACTTTCGCGGCGTAAATGAACGTATTGTCTTCGCGTTCTTTTTGGTCGACCAAAGTCACCGTGATTTCGGATTTGTACAAAGTGGTCTGTGAACCCGCGAATCCGCTTGAGGTTTGACCGACTGTCGTGATAAGTCCTGTCACTTCTGACTTTTTCGCGAGGAATTCCTCGGCCTTTTGGGTCATGAAGTTACTTTGTTCGACCGATGCGTCCTTAGGCAATTCGAGCTGGACGATGAACTGTCCGCGGTCGAGTTTCGGGAAGAAGTCGCCACCGATGAATCCGGCTCCGACCAAAAACAAAGACGAGATGAACAACAATATTACAACTCCCAAAGATGCGAGTTTGGTGCCGCGTGATTTCAAAGACCATTTCAGGATGCCCGAAACCCAATCGGTGAATTTGTCCAAACCTCTTTCAAAGCCAAGAATGACGCGTCCGAAGAAGTTTTTGCCCGTGATATGCTCGAGTTTCCCGAATCTTGACGAAAGCCAGGGAATCAGTGTAAACGAAGAAAGCAACGAAAGCAAGGTCGCGATTACAACGGTGACGCAGAATTGGGTGATGATGTTTGAAACCAATCCGGTACTCATCGCGATCGGCAAGAAAACCACCACGATTACCAATGTGATCGCCGTTACGGTAAACCCGATTTCGGCCGTTCCTTCGTAAGCCGCACGAACGCGGTTTTTACCCATTTCCATGTGTCGGTAAATGTTCTCGAGTACCACGATCGCATCATCGACGAGAATTCCGACAACGAGCGAAAGTCCTAAAAGTGACATGAGGTTCAACGTATATCCCATAAGGAAAACCCCGATGAAAGTCGCGATCAAAGACGCCGGAATCGACACCATTACGATGACCGCGTTACGCAAACTGTGCAAGAAGAACAGCATCACGAAAGCCACGAGAATTACCGCGAGGAACAAATCGTGGATTACACCGTCGGCAGCCACAAGCGTAAATTCCGAGGTATCGTTTGCCACTTCAAGCTTCAATCCTTCTTTGGAATATTCTTTCTCGATATCGCCAATCGCGGCGCGAACGTCTTCACTCAAGGTTACGGCGTTGGCGTCGGTTTGTTTGATGATCTGGATCGCGATCGCACTTTTCTGGTCAACACGCGCGATTTTTTCGGTCTGTTTCTGGGAATCCTGAATGTCGGCCACATCGCCCAAACGAATCTGAACGCCATTTTTGCTCGAGATCACCAAATTGCGCATTTCCTCTACATTTCTGTATTTCCCAGAAAGACGGATGAGCATTTTGCTGTCGCGCGTTTGCAAACTTCCCGTAGGAAAGTCAAGGTTCGAAGCCAGTACGGCTTGTTGCACGGCCGGAATCGAAAGTCCGTAACCTTTTAGTTTGTCCTGGTCAAGGCTTACCTGAATCTCGCGCTCTTGTCCGCCCACGAGCGTCACTTGCGCCACACCGTTCACACGCGCCAAAAGCGGTTCGATCTTCTTGTCGAGCAAGTCGTAGAACGCAACCTCGTCCATTTTGGCTGTCGCGCCCAAAGTCACGACCGGCAAATCGGAAATCGAGAATTTGGTAAGCGAAGGCGGATCGACGTCTTCTGGCAAATCTTTCTCGATCGCGTTGATCTTTCTCTGGGCGTCGTTCAGCGAGTAATCGGCGTTGGCTTCTGGTTCCAGCGTCACCATTACTAGCGAAAGGCTTTCGTAAGATTTGGTCTCGACCTTTTTCACGAGCTCGAGAGACGAGATCGCGTCCTCGATTTTTCGCGAAACCGTGTTTTCAACTTCAGACGGCGACGCTCCCGGATAAACCGTAGAGATCGTGATCACGTTCATCTCGAATTTCGGGATGAGCTCGTAACTCAGGTTCGAGAAGCTGAAAAGCCCGCCGAGCGTGAGTATGGTAAACAGCACGATGATGATCGTAGGCCGTTTTATGGAGATTTCTGCTATTTTCATTTTCGTTGATTTGAGACTACTTGATGATCGAAACTTTGGCTCCGTCGGTTAGGTTGATCTGACCGCTGGTTACCACGATCTCTCCGTCGTTCAATCCGTTAAGCACTTCTACGTTGGTTCCAAGAATGCGTCCCGGAGTGATTTTCTTGAGTTTGGCCACGCCGTCTTTCACTACGAAAATCTGTCCGGCGTTCACACCGCCAACAAATGAAGTACGAGAAATGGCGCGGATGTTTTGTTTGGCCGATGCCGATGAACCGAATTCGGCAGTTCCGTACATTCCGGCTTTCAACTCGTTGTTCGGATTGTTCGCGATCTCGATTTCCACAGGGAAATTCAAAGATTCGTCGGCTTTAGGAGCGATAAAAGTGATCTTGCCCGAAAAGTCCTTGTCTGGATAAACGCTGGCTTTCACTTTCACAGGATTCCCAAGTTTTAACGACGGAATCTGGCCTTCGTCAACAGTCACTGTCAATTTCAGTTTGGATACGTTCACGAGTTCGAACAATTCCGTTCCCGGAGAAACGACTGTTCCCGGCTCGACCATTCTTTTGTTCACGATTCCATTGATCGACGATTTGATGGTCGCATCGCCAAAAGAAATGTTCGCCTGATCCAATCTGGCTTTCGCAGTCGCAAGATCAAGTTTGGCTTTGTCGACTTGTTGTTTGGTAACGCCTCCGGTTTTGAAAGCGTTCTCGTAACGTTCGTTGTCGGCAACGGCATTTTGGTAAGCGGCACGTGCGCTGGCAACGTCCACAGAAAGTTTGTCGCCTTTGATAATCGCAAGCGTCTGACCGATTCTGACCGAAGAACCTTCATCGACCAAAACTTTCACGACGCGTCCGGCGTTTTCTGCCGAGAATTTCAATTCCTGAGAAGGCATAAAGTTTCCGTTCGACACGAATTCGGTAGAAATGGCTTTGGCTGCAACAGTGTCAACGCGAACGGCAACCGTGGCATTTTTTTCCGAAACGACTGCCTGTTCGGCTTCGTTCTTCTTTTTGTTGTTCGTCAGTACCAAAGCGATAACCACGATGGCGGCGACGATGGCAAGAATATAGATGATTGACTTTTTCATGGTTTTATTGGGTTAGTGTCTTTTATTCTCCTTTCGATTTCATGAGTTGTATTTCGGCTTTCTTGTATTCGAGCAAAGCCGTGTTGTAATTGTTTCTCGCGGTCGTCAATTCGTTTTCGGCGTCGAGCAAATCTGTCAATGGAGCGAGTCCGTTGTAGTAATTGTTTCTCGTGTCGCTCAAGACCGATTCGGCCAAAGTCACGTTGTTGCGCTGGCTTTCGAGTGTCGCGAGGTTGCTTTTGATGTTTGTGGACGCATCTTCGAATTCTTTCGTTAAACGCAATTTCGTGTCTTCCATCTCGGCTTGGTGCTCGCGCAAGGCAACGTCGGCCTGACCAACCTTGGCGCGCGTTCCGAAACCGGTGAAAATCGGTATTTTCAGATTGAGTCCGATGGAAGAATAATCCGTCCAATAAACCCCATTCTGAGGCGTCTCGAACCAAGGGAATTCGTTCCCAAGACCTTGATAGTTGTAGTTCGCGTTCAAAGACAAAGTCGGATAAAAGCCCGCAGTCGTAGCCTTTTTCTGGAAAACCAACAACTTCTCTTCGGTTCTCATCAATTGGAATTCGTTGCGCTGTTCTACGTCTGGCTTGGCTTCGGTGAACATCGGGCGAACCGCGACGTCTTCTTTTACCAAAACGATAGCGGTAGAAATCGGCATCCCGATAAGGAACTTCAGGGCATTCTCGTTCAAGATGACCTGATTGGCCGCTTTCTGGCGCTCGGTGTCGTTGTTGTTCAACTTTACGACCGTTCTGTCAAGGTCGATTTTCTTGGCCAATCCGTTGTCGAATTGCCCTTTGATCACGTCTCTCGTCTTTTTGGTGTTGTTGTAAGTGCTGTCGCTCACGTTGAACTTCTCTTGAGCGACGAAAACTTCGTAGTAAGCCGTGGCGACTTTCTCGATGATCTGTTCGTCGGTCAAAGCCGAATTGATCTGATAGAACTCGCGAGTCGATTTGGCGGCGCGAAGTCCGGTGAAAACCGACATGTCGAAAATGTTCTGCGTCAGGGAAACGCCAGCGGTCGAGATCCATTTCTGTCCGAAAGGCACCAGAACGATCGATCCGGCCGGCTGTCCGAAGAATTCACCCGGAAGCGCACTTTGCTGCAAGATCGCGTTGTAGGTAAGTCCGCCGTTGGCCGAAATGTTGGGCAAAGCCTGGGAACGCGTTTCCATGATCTGGAAATCGGCATTCTCGATAGAAAGCTTGGCCTTCTTCGCTTCGAGCTTGTTGGTGAGCGCGAAGTTGATGGCGTCCTTGAGCGACAGGTTTTTGGTTTCCTGCGGAAATCCGCCAATACCAAGGCTTAGGATCGCTATTAGAAGTATTTGTTTCATTGGAAGTTAGATATTGATTGATAATTGTCGTTCGAGTTCAAGTACGCCTTTTTCGGTTCCTATGGCGCGGGTGTGGTAAATCATGGCCGCGAGTTCGAGTGCGTTCGCGTCTTTTTCGAGTTGTGTCGTCTCGTTTATGTGAAGGCTGAGTGTCCAGTAAAACCTTATCGCGTTCTCGACATCGGTGTCTTGTCTGTAATATCCCAATTCGATTCCGCGCACCACGTTGTGTCTCATGTAGCGCAAACACTCGTGTTCCTCGCGTTTCATCGTCTTTTCGTAAATCTCGGGATAGTGTTTTTTGAGCTGGTAAAGCGGCGATGTGTCAGACAATTGGAACACGCCTTCGAAAACTTTCCGGATTTGGAAGTTCTCCTCAACCGGATTGAAATCCTGGGCTATAACCGACTCAATTGCCTTGAGCACGCGGTCTTCCACGGCTTGCGTCGCCTCGACGATGAGAATTTCCTTGTTGATGAAATACTTGTAGATCGTCTTTTTGGAAATGCCCATATCGTTGGCAATGTCGTCCATGGTGATGCTCTTGAAGCCGTACTTCAAAAACATTTCGGACGCTCTATTGATGATTTTCTCTTTCATTTCTCGGTCTAAAAATCGGTGCGAATTTAAAACGGAAACTTTCAACACAAAAAAAGTTTCCAAAGTATTTGCAATTTTTTAACACTGAAACCGATTTCGCTCAATTGCTTTAAAGGTTTACCTTAGCGCGAAATTCCGAAAATGCACACCATAGGCGAATACCGCGATTTTTTTGTCGATTATCTCGAACAGCAGACTTTCTTGAAACAACCGTTAAATCTTTACGAGCCAGTAGATTATATCATTGGTTTGGGGGGAAAAAGGATGCGTCCGGTTCTTACGCTTATGGGAGCCGAAGTTTTCGATGCCGACTACAGAAACGCGCTTCCGGCGGCTTTGGCTGTAGAGATGTTCCATAATTTCTCGCTCGTACACGACGATATTATGGACGATGCGCCGCTTCGAAGAGGAAACGAGACCGTTCACGAAAAGTGGAATATCAACACGGGAATCCTTTCGGGCGACGCCATGTTGATTCTCGCGTACCAATATTTCGAGAAATATGAACCGACGATTTTCCGCGATCTGGCAAAGTTGTTTTCCAAAACAGCTCTCGAGGTTTGCGAAGGACAGCAATGGGACGTTGATTTCGAGACTCGCGACGACGTGACGATTCCGGAATATCTCAAAATGATTGAGTTCAAGACGGCGGTTTTAGTGGGCGCGGCCATGAAAATGGGAGCGATCATCGCCAAGACTTCGGAAGAAAACCAGAACCTTATTTACGATTTTGGCTGCAATCTGGGAATCGCTTTCCAGCTTCAGGACGATTACCTCGACGCTTTCGGCGATCTGGAAACTTTCGGAAATCAGGTTGGTGGCGACATCATCGAGAACAAAAAGACCTATTTGTATTTGAAGGCTTTGGCGTTCGCCGACGAAAAGGAACAATTGCAGCATTTGTACTCCATAAATCCTAGCGATAATTCCGACAAGATTTCGTCCGTAAAGCGGATTTTCGACGAGAGCGGCGCGTCTGACGAAACCCAGAAAGCCATTCGCGAGTACACTTTCAAGGCGTTCGACACCCTTGACAAAATGGACATTTCCGAAGACAAGAAGTCGATTCTTCGCACTTTTGGAGAAAACCTAATGGATAGGACCGTATGAGTTTCATCGCCCCGATTTCTACCGACGCACTGTTGTCGGAAGCCGAAAAAGAGCAATTGTATCTCAAGTTGGTCGAGCAGTTGAACAAGGATTTCAACCTAGCGAACGAACCTGTCGATTTCCCGAAAAGCACTTCCCCGAACGAGCTCAAGGTTCAGCTTCACGAGAAAGTCTATCGGCTTATCCAATACAAATTCGCCGAATACCTGAACTTGCTCTACATTATAGACGTACCCGAAAATGAGGTCAAAAACCTCGACGGCTCGGACGTTGTGGAGCTTTCTGAGCAGGTTTCTTTCCTGATCCTCAAACGCGAATGGCAAAAAGTCTGGTTTCGCAACAAATTCTCCTGACAGGAAAATTCGATTTTAGCGAAAGTAGTGTTCGCGGTAAATTATTCGCTTCCCAACACCGTTTCTTCGCAGATGCTTTCCTCAGTCTGTGACTCGCACGTCCATTTTTTATCGACCAATTTCGGACTTCCTTCAAGGCACGAACAAATGATCAGATCTGACTTTTTCCTGAGATAAAAGTAATTTTCGTCCCGAACGAGCAAGCTTGCGGCTTTCGTTTGGTTGTCGTAAGATTCGGCGTACAGATAATAGTAAGGTTCGTTCGTCGTCTCGTCCCTGTTTTTACGGATTTTGAAGATCGACAGACGTGATTCGAAGCCGTTTTTCTGGATGATTTTGTTCCATTTGTCCGAGACCGAAACTTTGTCGAGTATTTCGAAGTGTCCGGCGTAGACGATTCCTGTTTTTTCGGAAGTGAGCGACTTGCAACCAACGAGCAACAAGGCTAGAGGCAGATATAAAACTTTCATGGCGTGTAGATTGAACCGTGAAAGTACGATGGGATTTTTTGCGTTGATTACAGATTTTCTGTAAAAAATGTTAAGGTTTTGGAAGTTGCCGGGTCAGTTTTGGTTTACAGGTTTCCCTTTTTTTTGAAGACCTAACAGGTTTGCGTAACCTGTTAGGTCTGGCCGAAGTTAGTTGAAAATTGAAAGATGCCATTACAGATTTTCTGTAAAAAATCCTAAAGTTTAAAAGGCGTAAGAGCGATTAAGCAATTTCTCTCAAACTTCCGAAACGCAACTTTTTTTCCCAGACCTAACAGGTTTACTAAACCTGTT
>JBCNQO010000003.1:0-17522 GCA_039592825.1 Flavobacterium sp. | reverse complement strand
ATACAAATCGTGATTCGCACCGTGTTTGTGCAAATACC
This sequence comes from Flavobacterium sp., assembly GCA_039592825.1. Classification (GTDB taxonomy): domain Bacteria; phylum Bacteroidota; class Bacteroidia; order Flavobacteriales; family Flavobacteriaceae; genus Flavobacterium. The sequence goes on along the minus strand of JBCNQO010000003.1, from coordinate 17,484 downwards.
AACCATCTTTCCTGAGTAGTTTCAACAACTCGTTGACTGTTGCCATAAGGTACTTCCATTAGTGCAGCCCATTGAAAAAACGTTGTAAACTGCTTCAAATATATAACAAATTTGTTATACTTCGATTTTTTCAATCTTAACTTCTTTCGTTTTAGGAATTGCGCGCCAAGCCGTAACTTTATTCCAGCAAAGACAGCATCATGGATATCATTTACCAACCCAATCTGGGATTTACGATCAATAACGCCACAATCCCTTTCGGGATGAACCGCGAGGCTGTTCGGGATGCGCTTAAAGGAAGTTATGAGGAAGATAATTCGACCTTTGACGTGAGTGATCTTTTTGATGACGAGGACGACGATTTCGACTTTAGCCAGAACCGCGATATTTATTCAGATTTGACGCGTGAGGGCGATTCGATCTTCATCAGTTACGATAAGAATCAGGCTTTTACCGAACTCGAGATTCACGACGGGATTGCGGTTGTTGTGGAGGATTTTCGGTTTTTCAAGGATCAGTCGATTACCGAGATATTGGCTTGGTTCAAGACTAAAGGTTTCGCTTTGACGGAAGTCGAACCCGGAAATTACGCTGTAGCCGAACTCAAGATTTCTGTGGCTACGCACCATGCTATGGGCGGAGACGGCGATGGTCTGGCTTACTTCTATGCTTCCAACGACATCTCGCATCTGGTTGACTAAAGAACCACTTTTTAGTTGACGCGCTTTCGCGCCCACCCATCGCGAAAATACGGTCGAAAGCTGAAAGTCGATTACAGAAAATCCGTAAAAAATCTTAAATTATAGGATGTCGATCAGGACTTTTTTCTTTAGAAGATCTAGTCATCTAGTGATTTGGATTTTCGTGTTTTTGCCGAAAAATTGATCTGAAAACCGCACCCGCGTTAGGGATTGCAGTGGCATCCTTTTGCGACTCAGGATTTCCACTTGAAAATTTTTTTGTGCAAAAGAGTACCTCATAGGTTTATATTTGTTTTGGAATTCGGTCAATTCGCTTCGCTCGGGTCAGCGGAAAGCCCGGCGACGGCCTGCACAAACACCTGCGTTCGTCCGCAAATTTCGCGGCCGGCGCAACGCCCAAAAAACAAAAAGTGATTTTATCCTAAGTTTTGGAAATTCACCTCAACCCATCCCATTCCCCAAAAAACTGCTCGAGAAAACCTTCCATGTAAGCGTGCCTTTTTTCGGCCAGACGCTTGCCGGTTTGGGTATTCATCTTGTCTTTCAACAACAGCAACTTCTCGTAAAAATGGTTGATCGTAGGCGAAACCGAGTTTTTGTATTCCTCTTTGGACATACTAAGATTCGGCTTGATTTCGGGATCGTAAAGCGGACGATTCTTGAAACCGCCGTAGTTGAAACAACGCGCGATTCCTATGGCGCCAAGTGCGTCGAGGCGGTCTGCGTCTTGCACCACGTCTAGTTCTTTTGAAGAAAACGACTTTTGGAAATTGCCGCCTTTGAACGAAATGTTCTCGATTATCGCGATCACGTGAACGATGATTTCCTCGCTCACATTTTCGCTTTCGAGAAACGCTCTCGCCGTTTTCGGGCCAATCGTTTCGTCACCGCCGTGGAATTTACTGTCGGCGATATCGTGCAACAATGCTCCGAGCTGGACGACCGTGAGATCGCAGTTTTCGGCTTGGGCAATGTGCAGGGCAGATTTCCAGACGCGTTCGATGTGGAACCAATCGTGTCCGCCTTCTGCGCCTTGCAACTGCTGTTTTACGTAAGCGACCGTGTTGGCAATGAGGTTTTCCATCAGATTCCCAATCGGGCAGGTTCTACCCATTTGAATATCTGAGATTCTGCCGGAATGACCAATCGCTCGGAAATTCTGGTCATACGCGCCGGAAGCTTCATAAGGAAATCGCGAGCTTTTTCGGCTTCGTCAGAAAGATTCGTGATGCTTGAAATTTGCCAGCGATCGATAAGTTTCTGCAAGATGTCGACGTAATCTGCCGCCGTGTAAACCCCGATTCGCTGTGCCGAATCTGAAAAATGTTCGAAAGCCGAACTGATTTTCTCTCCGGATTCACGCAGGAAATGGGCCGGCATCACGATCTTGATTTTCATCATGTGCTGAAAAGCGAGCATCATTTCGCTAGGATCGACTTTAAAGATTCGGTCGACAAAATCGCTATAGGCGTGATGGTGACGCATTTCGTCTCCGGCGATCATCTTACACATTTTGGCAAGATCTTTCGCTCCGTGCTTTTTTGCGATCTGGGAAACGCGGTTGTGGGAAATATAGGTCGCGAGTTCCTGAAAACTCGTGTAGACAAAGTTCTTGTAAGGATCGCGGTCTGTGCCGATGTCGAATCCGTCGCTGATAAGGTGTTGCGTGGTCATCTCGATCTCGCGCATGTTCACGCGTCCCGAGAGGTAAAGGTATTTGTTGAGAAGGTCGCCGTGGCGGTTTTCTTCGGCCGTCCATTGGCGTACCCATTTCGACCAGCCGTTTCTTTCTACCTGGCCGACGCCGTCAACGTCCATAAGCCACGATTCGTAGGTAGGAAGCGCTTCTTCTGTAATCATGTCACCAATAAGCACGATCCAGAAATCGTAAGGAAGTTCTTTCGCCAATTCGCGAAGTTCCTTGATTCTCTCGTAGAAATCATCGTTTCCGGGTTCGGGCAAAAAATCAGACGGCTGCCAAATCGTTTCCACGGGAATCAGATATTGACTGACTAGGCTGTCGATATCTTTCTCGAGGAACTGCATTACTTCCAGACGTACGTTCTTTGTAGACATTTTGGTGGTATTTTAGTATTTGATGGCCGATTTGACGGCTTTTTCGGTGTATTCCATAACTTCTTCGAACGTGTGGTTCGCTACAGAAATGGGCTCGTGCACCGTAAATTTCATGTGGTTTCCAAGACCTAGCGGAAAGTAGCCGAACTTGGCCATTTTCCAGGAGTTGTTTATGGTAAGCGGCACGACATAAGCCGATGGCGTCGCTTTGGCGAGTATTTTCAATCCCGTTTGGGCGAATTCCTTTGGCGCTCCGGTCTTGCTTCGCGTTCCTTCTGGGAAAATCACGGCCGAACGGTTGAACTTCTCGATGTAATCGCCAAGACCTTTAATGGCCGGAAGCGATTGGCGTGCGTCTTTTCTGTCGATCAAAATCGATCCGCCGTATTTCAGGTTGAACGACACGCTCGGGATTCCGGTTCCCAATTCTTTCTTGGAGACGAATTTCGGATGGAACTTTCGCATGTACCAAATGATCGCGATAATGTCGTACAAACTTTGATGATTGGCGACGATGATTAGCGGCACGTTGGCCGGGACTTTCTCGCGACCCGTGAACGTGTAGCGTGTTCCGATGATTCTCGTGCATCCGATAAGGAACAAATTAAGAACGTCCACACACTTTTTGTGCGCGTTGTATCCGATCTTCAGGCAAACCCATTGAAGCGGATGAAAAACCAGCAGACAAAGTCCGAAAAAGAAATAGTAAACGACCGAAATTGGGTACGAAATAATTTTCTCCATGCTTTTGGTAAATCCGGGCAAAAGTACGTAGAAAATATGGTTTTGGCAGATATAACGTGAAGGTTTTGGCAAAACTTTTGGCAATGTGAGGTTTTAACATTTTTTACAGAAAATCTGTAACCGAAAACCATTTTCCGGGCTTAATTTCACCCTCTCGCGAGACATTCGAAAACAACCCGATTTCACCTCCATACAATTCATTACAAGCCATTTAGACTATTGGGTTGTTTTTGCTCTTTTGTTGTGGAAAAGTAACGTTTGGGTTGTGGATAGGAAGAACGAAAAAAGAGTACATTTACGAAATTTTACTAACGATTTTAGAGCCAGGAAAAATGAGTTCAGAGAAAGAAGCCAAACTAAAAGCACTACAGTTAACACTAGATAAATTAGACAAGACTTACGGCAAAGGAACGGTCATGAAAATGGGCGACAAAGCTGTTGAGGAAGTCGAAGTCATACCGTCGGGATCGCTTGGAGTAGACCTTGCGCTTGGCGTTAACGGATATCCTAAAGGAAGAATCATCGAGATCTACGGACCGGAATCTTCGGGTAAGACCACACTTACGCTTCACGCGATCGCAGAAGCCCAGAAAGCGGGTGGAATCGCGGCCTTTATCGATGCGGAACACGCGTTCGACAGAAGTTATGCCGAGAAACTCCACGTTAATATAGAAGAACTGATCATCTCGCAACCAGACAACGGTGAACAGGCTTTGGAAATCGCCGAAAACCTGATCCGTTCGGGCGCGATTGACATCGTGGTTATCGACTCGGTTGCCGCGCTTACTCCTAAAAGTGAGATCGAAGGCGAAATGGGCGACTCCAAAATGGGATTGCACGCGCGTTTGATGTCTCAGGCCTTGAGAAAACTTACGGCTACGATCAGCAAGACGAACTGTACAGTTTTCTTTATCAATCAGTTGCGTGAAAAGATTGGCGTGATGTTCGGAAACCCAGAAACGACTACCGGTGGTAACGCGTTGAAATTCTACGCTTCGGTTCGTTTGGACATCCGTCGTTCGTCACAAATCAAAGACGGAGACAATGTTATCGGAAACCGCACCAAAGTGAAAGTCGTGAAAAATAAAGTCGCGCCACCTTTCAAATTCGCCGAATTCGACATCATGTACGGCGAAGGCGTTTCGAAAGTTGGGGAAATCCTCGATTTGGCCGTTGAATACGACATCGTGAAAAAATCGGGATCCTGGTTTAGCTACGGCGACACCAAACTCGGTCAGGGTCGCGACGCGGTGAAGGTCATGATCAAAGACAATCCGGAGCTTGCAGACGAACTCGAAACCAAGATCAAAGTCAAGATCAAGGAAGAAAGCAACTAACAGAAAAGGCCCAATTCGGGCTTTTTTTATTTTTTTACGTTTTTTGACGCAACCTTTTTAAAACTCGTGCATCTGATGAAAAGAATAGAAAAAATGAAAATGAAAAAGCTGCTGTTCTTTTTCTTATTGGCGATTACCGTGGCATCTTGTAGCGTTTCGGACGAGCCTAAGTCTCAGGAATATATGGTTCCCGTAGAAGACGCGACGGTTCCCGAAACCATGATTTCGGGACAAATGGCAACGATCCAGGTCAAATACAGAAGACCTACCGACTGCCATGTCTTTAACGGATTTTACACGGACTCTGACAATTTTACGCAAACTATTTCTGTCAGATGCCTCAAGTTCAACGAAAGCAACTGCATGGACGACACGAATACCGTCTATGAAGTACCGCTCAATTTCATGCCCACCGTTGCCGGAACTTACCATTTCAAGTTCTGGACCGGAGCGGACTCGAACGGGGTGCCCACTTTTCTTGAATTTGAATCTGTTGTAGAATAATGTTAAAGCTGCCCGATTTTGAGTTTAGAACAGCTCATAAATGATTGCAGGAATAACGACAGGAAAGCGCAAGAGCAACTTTACAAACTTTCTAAGTCGAAGTTGTTTGCCGTTTGCCTCAAGTATTCCAGAAATTACGCCGAAGCGGAAGATAACTTCCAAGACGGGTTCGTGATCATTTTCAATAAGATCGGACAATACAATTTTAAAGGTTCTTTCGAAGGTTGGATGAAACGCATCATGGTGAACAACGTCCTGCAGCAATACAGGAACGTGACTTACCTCGATCTGGCCAACAAGGAAATTGCCGACGAAGAAGTAGAAGTCGAGATAGACGACGACAACATCCCGTTAGATTTTCTCATGAAGATCATACAGGAATTGCCCGACCGCTACAGATTGGTTTTCAACCTTTACGTAGTTGACGGATATCCACATAAGGAAATAGCAGAAATGCTGGGAATTACCGTGGGAACATCAAAATCGAACTTGGCCAGAGCCCGGTTGATCTTGAAAGAGAAAGTAGATAATTACAATACACAAAAATTACCCTCTGCGAAATGAGCGAGAGAAAGAACCTCGACCGCCTATTCCAGGAAAAGTTCAAGGATTTCGAGGCGGAGCCGTCGGAATTGGCGTGGGAGAAAATAGAAGCGAGACTTAAGGGCAAAAAACGCCGAAGAGTCATCCCGATCTGGTTCCAGTTGACCGGAGTGGCCGCGGCTTTCCTTATCGGAACGCTTTTGGTCTGGAATCTTGACGCAGATTCCGCGATGGACAAAAACGGAAACCAAGTGGTGTCGGCTCCTGAAAAAGGCGATGGCAACGCGAACGGATCTGGAGAGAAAAACGCGATTTCCCCTGTTGGAAATGACGCTTTCGGAAAACCCGGAAATGCCGTGACCGACAACGGAAGCGCTGTCGAAAACACTTCGGGTGCGAAGTCTGACAAAGGCATTTCTTCTGGAAACAATGCGTCAGGAACCGATCCGAAAAACGGGAACAATGCTGGAAAAACGGGCAGTAGCAATGGCTTGAACGATTTGGCGAACCCGGAAAATGCGGTGGCCGGAACAAACAAAAAAGCGATGAAAAATCGCCAGAATGCCAAAGCCGGAAATGTTTCGGGAGACGAGAATTCTTTTGGAAGCAGTGCTTCTGGAATCCGTCAGGAGAATTCGGGAATCGCTTTGTATCCGGAGAAAAAGGGCAAGAACAACAAGAAGAAAGCATCGGCCAAGTCTAAAACCGAAACTTTCCAAAGTGGCCTGAATCCGTCGGAATCTGAAAATGTGCAGTATGCGTCGGCGGGCCAGAAATCGGCGAAAGCCAAAAACGGTAAATCGAACCTGAACAACGTTGACAAAACGACTCAAGTTGCCGATGTCCAGAACAAATCCGGAAAGGACAAAAACAACGTAAATACTTTTAATAACGATAAAATTGCTGTAAACGAGAACAACCAATCGGGAAAAACCGAGCAACACAACCAAGAGGTAACTGCGAAAACAACGACTTCGACCCAAGCTATCGCCGCGAAAACCGACGATATTAAAAAGGATTCCACCGCTACTGCTATGGCGGCTAAACCCAATGCACTGGAAGAATTGCTAAACAATGAAAAAGAAAAAAGCAAGTCAGTTGCCCAAAACGAACCGAAAATGAATAGGTGGCAGGTCTCACCAAGGGTTGCCCCTATTTATTTGAGTTCAAGTTCGAGCGGTTCCCCGATTGACTCCCGTTTTGCAAAGAATGAAAAGGATTTCAAGACGCAAATCTCATACGGATTGGGCGTCGGATACGCGATAAACAAAAGGCTTACCGTGCGCACTGGCGTAAATTCGCTAGCTTTCGAGTACAACACCAACAATGTTGTGGCATCTCAGTCTAGTGTTGGCAGACAACAGCTTCAGCACGTGAGGCCAACTGTTCAGGGCGCATTCCTTAGAATCGAAAACAAGAATGTCGGTGGCCCGGTTGAATTTACGAGCAACGGAAACATCCTGAAACAATTCAGCAGCAGCCTTAGCCAGAAAACGGGCTATCTTGAAGTTCCTGTGGAATTGAGCTACAAATTGCTAGACAAGCGTTTCGGAATAGACGTGATTGGAGGTTTCAGTACATTGTTCCTGAACCAAAATGAGGTTTCGCTCATCTCTCAAGACAACCAGATGCAGGTTGGTCAGGCAGACAACCTCAACGATACGAGTTTCAGTACAAATATTGGTGTAGGTTTGAGATACAACATTCTCAAATCGCTTCAGTTCAATTTTGAGCCGATGTTCAAATACCAGTTGAACACTTACACGGAATCGGGTAATTTCAAGCCGTATTTCTTCGGATTATACACCGGTTTGAACTACCGTTTTTAAGACAATAGTTAGTTGGTTACAATTATGTTTGTGTTGTTTCCTTAGGGTAATAACTTCTAAAGAGCGTCTGGGCCAAGATGCTCTTTTTTATTTAACAGCAGTTCCTGATAGATGAGCTGACGCGTTTGGTCGCGCAACGATTTGATGTCGCCTTTGTTTTCTGCCGACATTCCGACTGTTGGAATCTCATGCAGCGTTTTGGCACGCATCAATCCCGGACTTCCGCTGAAAAACGAGAACGAGAAACGCTTTTTGTTGTCGAAGAAAACCAGTGGAAAAATGGGAATTTGATGTTCAATCGCGAGTCGGAATGCGCCGTCTTTGAACGCGTCGAGCAACACGGTCTCGTCATCGGACACGCCGCCTTCGGGAAAAATGCAGATGCTCAGACCTTGTTCCAATCTCTTCTGGGCGCGCTCAAAAACCTCTTTTCGGCTCTTCGGACTCGATCTGTCTACGAGAATGCAGGTTCTTTTGTAGACGAATCCGAAAATCGGGATCTTGGCCAATTCCTTTTTTCCGACAAAAACGAACGGATTGCGCACGATCGCCAACATAAGCATGATGTCTGTCATCGAGGTATGATTGGCCACGAACATGTAGCTTTTTCCCGGCTCGGGTTCGTCTTCTTTGTCGACTTTGTACCAGAATCCCATTCCGAACAAAATGAATTTCGCCCAAATGCGTGCCATCACAAAGAAATACGGATACCATTTTTCCTTGCTGATCGCCACTAGCAAGAAAGGCGAAAGCACGATTATCGGGAAAGCCATCAGGAAATAAAACCAGATGCGCCACAAGATCCAGAAGGCGTATTTGAAGATTTTCATATTTCCAAAAATAATCAAACGCGGTTACATTTGGCAAAAGGCTTAAATTTGCGCAAAATCATTGAAAATGGCCAAAATCCTTACAGGCGTACAAAGCACCGGAACTCCACATTTGGGCAACCTTTTGGGAGCGATCCTTCCGGCGATCGAGTTGAGTAACAAACCCGAGAACGAGTCTTTTTTGTTCATTGCCGATCTGCATTCGGCGACACAGATCAAAGACGGGGAAACCTTGCGCAACAACACTTACAGCACGGCTTCGGCCTGGCTTGCCTGCGGATTGGACATAGAGAAAGTGATTTTCTACAGACAAAGCGACGTGCCCCAAACGGCCGAACTTTCCTGGTACTTAAGCTGCTTTTTCCCGTTTCAGCGTTTGACCCTGGCGCATTCCTTCAAGGATAAATCCGATAGGCTTTCGGACGTGAACGCCGGACTTTTCACGTATCCGATGCTTATGGCGGCCGACATTCTGTTGTATGACGCCGAGTTCGTCCCGGTTGGCAAAGACCAGTTGCAACACCTCGAGATCACGCGTGACGTCGCGGCGCGTTTCAACAACCAAATGGGCGAAACTTTCGTGCTTCCGGAAGCTTTTACCGAAGAAGAAACAAAATATGTTCCGGGTACGAACGGCGGAAAGATGAGCAAGTCGGCAAACAACATCATCAACATTTTCCTCGAAGACAAAGCTTTGCGCAAACAAGTCATGTCGATCGAAACCGACAGCACGCCTTTGGAAGCTCCGAAAAACCCCGACAGTTGCAAGATTTTCGCGATCTACGAACTCATGGCCACGCCAGAACAGATTGCCGAAATGCGCGAGAAGTACAAAAACCCGAACGGCGATTTCGGTTGGGGACACGCCAAACAACTCCTTTTCGAACTCATTCTCGAGAAGTTCAAGGATGTGCGCGAACGTTACAACCGCTACATCAACGACCGCGAAGAAGTAGACAGATTGCTAAAAATCGGGGCCGGACGTGCTTCGGTTATCGCGAATGGCGTGTTGTCACGAGTACGCGAAAAACTAGGATACGAGCCTAGTTCAGCATATTGATTTGCTCGCCGGAATTGTTCCTGGCGGAAATACAGTCTGAACAAATCACTTTTTCGCCCACTAGCGTAAAGCGTCGATTCACGTGTTTTAGCGTGACATTGCCTTTGAGCGTAAACGCTTTTTCGAACGCAACGGCCGTATTGATGTCGAGCTTGAGGAATCGGATTTCTGGATTCTCGAGTTCGTTCAAACCACTATCTGTATTGGTCTTGAACACAGCTGGCTTTGAACCGATGTAGGCGCGATATTCCACCGTGTTGTGCGAATTTGTGGCCTTGATTTGTGCCGATTCCCCATTTTTGATGTAAACCGATTTGCCCGGAATCATTCCCACTTGTTGCATCAGGATCACGTCGTAACCCGATTTGTTGGTGAATTTCACGATCGTGTCTGTCTCAATCCCGCTCACGATCGAACCTCTTTTGAAGACTTTGTCGCCGGTTTTGAGCGTGTCGATTTTCTCCAGGCCGTAAATCGAACTCGAGTCGAATGCCGTGAGATAGTCGCGGAATCGCTCTTCGGAACGGCTTCCCATCTCATTGCGCAATTCTTCCAACACTACAGCATTCGGCTGATAACTGTCTTCGTAATCGTAAGAAGTGGACGAAGAACTGTTCGAGCATTTTGATCCGAAAACGACCAGTTTTATCACGATGAAAACGGCAAAAAGGATGACTCTTAAACTTCCCCACGAAAAGCTCGATCCGCCGCCGCTGGTCGTTCTTGGCGATGTCACGATGGCGCTGTTGGAATTCAGGACGCGTTTGAGTTCGTCGTCATCTGTTTCGTAATACGCCATGGCAATCATCACACCAATGGCAAAATCGCGGTTCTGGCCGGCGTTGTATTGGTCCGAAACCACGCTTAGCAACGAACTCATTTTGGTATCGGTTTCAGACGACGAGAAATGGTTGATACAGTTGTAGAACGTCCGGAATTTGAGGAACTGGATCTTGTCATACTTTTTCTCGAACATACGAGACATAGCAAAATCGAGCTTCGACTGCAGTTTGATGCTGATTCCGTATTGGACGTCTTCTGGAAAATTGTCCTTTTCCTCGAGAATGTTGTCCAGATCCTCGAATTGGTTCGCCACCAGATATTTGTCCAGCGCAAGCGTAAGATCGTCTCTTAGATAACGATCGATGAAATTTTGCACTTCGGCTTGTTCGACCTGAACTTTTTCCGGATGGAATTGATACGCCGGATGGAATTTCCCCGTAAAAAAATTGTACAGCCGGCGGTTCTCGAGAAGAAATCGGAACGCGCGTCCGTCGTGTCGCAAAGCCGTTATCATGCTGTTGGCCAGGTTCATATCGATATCCGGATGCAGTTTTCTTTGCAGGTGCACCTGTTTCTCGATTCTGATAAGCGCATTCTCGTCGAGTTCGCCAAGCGTCTCCCGATCGATTTCAAGGGTTTCAAAAAAAGCCAGTAAGTTCATTTCACGAGGATTGTCGGGCAAAAATAGCTTTTTGGAATTCTTGGCCAAAACAAAATATTGTACCTTGAGCGCCGCAAAAATCCAACATGAAGAACATCATCAACCAACTTTTCGAAATCGAGAAAAAGGCCAACGACCAAGGTCTTGAGATTTTCGAGCGGAATTTTACGCGCGTTTACCACGAACTTGAAGAAATGGGCTATCGCGTCGTGAATCCGATAGGGCAAAAATATGACGTGAACGACACCGCACTCGAGGCAAACGTGACTCACGCGGGCGCGTCAAAAATCACCAAAGTACTAAAACCCGTAATTTACAGAATGGAAAACGGGAATTTCAGCCTCGAGCAAAGAGGCGTCGTAATCGTGGAATAATCATGGCGAATATCAATTATGGAATTGACCTCGGAACGACCAATTCGGCCATTTCGAGATATGAAGACGGAAAAATACAACTGTTCAAGAATCCCGTAGGTTTCAGGGACACGATTCCTTCTGTGGTGGCTTACCGCAAAGGAACGATCCGCGTAGGCGACAAAGCGCGCGAACAAACGCTTACCAATCCCGGAAACGTGTTTTCTTCTTTCAAGCGAAAAATGGGTTCCGACCAAAATTACCAGGTGGAAGAAACGGGTCAAAACGTGACACCCGTGGAACTTTCTGCCTTAGTTCTAAAAGAGCTTTTGGGATTTGTTCCCGATGAATCGCCTGCGTCTATCGCCATCACGATTCCCGCATCTTTCGACACGATCCAGAGCAACGCCACCAAAAAAGCCGGTTACGAAGCCGGTTTTAAGGAAGTCGTGTTGCTTCAGGAACCGATTGCCGCTTGTTTGGCGTATTCGAACACTTTGAACTTGGACGTGACCGAAGACAAACGCTGGCTGGTTTACGACTTTGGAGGCGGGACTTTCGATGCGGCCTTGGTTTCGATTAGCCATCGCGAACTGAAAGTGGTCGACCACAAAGGCAACAATTTCCTCGGCGGACTTGACCTTGACAATTTGGTCGTAGAGAAAGTGCTTTGCCCGAAAATCGAAGCCAAAACCGGACTTTCGAACCTTTGGCAGGAAATGGTCAAAGGCGAAAACAAGGCGCTCAAGAAACTTTATTTCGAACTTTTGTTCAAAGCCGAAGAAGCCAAAAAAGAACTTTCGGTAAAATCTTCATCGATCATTGAACTCGATCTGGACGAACCCGAAATCATGGTCGATATCGAGATCACGCAAGACGAGTTCGAAGCCGTGATCGCCCCAAAATTCGACGAATCGTACCAACTCGTGGAAAGGTTGGTAAAAGCCAACGGACTGCGTTTCGAGCAAATCGAGCGCATCATATTGGTTGGCGGAACAACTTATATTCCTTACATAAGACGCCAGCTCTTCGAAAAGACGGGAATTCTGGTTGATTCGGGAATCGATCCTACGACTGCGGTTGTGGTTGGCGCGGCTTATTACGCAGGCAGCAAACCGTCTGAAATCAAGACCGAGACCGTTCAGGAAAATGTTTTGCCTTCGTCGATTGAAGCTGAACTTATCTACGAACCGAATTCCCAGGACAGCGAGGAACTTCTGGCTTGTGTCGCACCTTCGAATTTCGTCGGATATTACAGAATCACGCGTGCCGACGGCGGTTACGACTCCGGATTGCAGCCCATGACGGCCAAGTTTTCGGTTTTTGTGCCTTTGCTCCAAAAAGCGACGAATCTGTTCACTGTTATATTATCGGACCAAAACCAACAGACGGTTTTCAGGAAAAGTGGCATCGCGATCACCAACGGACTTTACAACGTGCAAGGTCAGCCGTTGCCGAACGACATCTGCCTTGAGCTGGACGAAGAAAGCGGAAAGACGTATCTCGAGAGCATTTTCAGGAAAAACGACATTCTTCCTATCAAGAAAACGCTTTACAAACAGGTTTCGAAAAACATCCTGAAGCATTCCGACGACAAGCTCGTGATAAACATCGTCGAAGGAAACGCCGGCGGAATGGTCGGAAGCAATCTTAGCATCGGTTATCTTGAAATAAGCGGACAGAATCTCGATCAGGACTTGTTGAAAGGAATTGACATCGAACTCAATTTCAAGATCAGTGAATCGCGCGATTTGAGCGTTACGGTTTACATTGGCGCGCTCGATCTTGAGATCAGTGAAGTTTTCAATCCGCACGAGCGTAAGATTTCTGTAGAGAAATTGCGTTCCGAAATCAAGGATGTGATAGACGACATCAACCGCGAGATTTATGCTCAGGAAGAAGACGAGAATTTCGAATATCTGGCCAAATTAAAGCGCACCGAAAACCTGCTTTCGGCCTTGTACAACGAAGCAGAACTCGCCGCAGACGACAATTCGACCGACAAGAAATACCAACTCGATGAAGCCAAACGCCTGTTGATCCAGGAATTCGACGATTTGGTTCGTCACCGTTTCGTACTCGAGGAAACCGGCGATTATCACGACATGAAAGCTTATTATTTGTCTTATGAGGACAAAGCGACGCCGTCTCAGGCCGATACTTTCGCCAAGATCGTTTCGGGCGAGAAGGATTTCCTTCAGTCGGGCAACCGTTATCTGATAAAGAAAAAAGCCAAGGAACTCGAGACTTTGGCCGACGCGATCTGGCGCAAACAAGACGAGCGTTTCGTAGACCATTTCTACTTTTACAGAATTCAGGATGAGAACAATTTTTCGGACAGACGCCAATACGAAAAGCTCATGGAAAGAGGTGAACTCGCGATTGACAAAGCCAATTATGTAGAACTTCGCGCGATTTGCAGCCAACTCTGGACGTTGCTCAAAGTGAAGCCGAAGTCGAACCCCGATTTCGATAATTTCGACGGAAACCTCGGCCTCAAATAGTCTAGACGACTTCGAAAAGTTTTCCGGGCAATGGCTTTATCACGCCTTTGAGTTCCATCGTGAGCAACGTGGACGAAAGTCTCGAAACCGGAATCCCGACCTCGATCGCGATCGTGTCGAGAAGTTCTCGCCTGTTCGACAAATAATCGTAAATGCGCTGTTCTTCGTCTGACAAGGAAATGAACAATTGCTTTTGGACGGGTTTGAGCTTCGGTTTCAAATCCCAATTCATGATATAAACCAAATCTGCCGCGCTCGTCATTAGATGGGCGCGCTGGGTTTTGATGAGTTTGTTGCAACCTTGGCTAAAAGCGTCGGTGGCGCGACCCGGAACGGCGAAAACCTCGCGGTTGTAGTCGTTGGCGAGATTGGCCGTAATGAGCGATCCGCCTCTTTCTGCCGATTCTATCACGATTGTGGCTTCGGACATTCCAGCGACGATTCGGTTTCTCCTGACGAAATTTTCAGGCGCCGGAAAAGCGTCCGACCAAAACTCCGACAGAAAACCGCCGTTCTCGTTGATTGGTTTCAGGAATTTCTGGTGCGCTTTCGGATACGTCCTGTTGAGTCCGTTTCCTAAAACGCCAATCGTCTGCAAACCGTTCTCGATGGCCGCCTGATGCGCGATGATGTCGATTCCGTAGGCGAATCCGCTTACGACTATCGGGTTCAAAGGCGAAAGTTCCGACAGCAATCTGTGCGTAAAATCGTTGCCGTAAGCCGTGGCTTTGCGCGTTCCTACGATGCTAATGATCTTTCGGTTCTTGAGGTCGATATTTCCTGTGGAGAAAAGCAGCAACGGCCCGTCGTAACAGTGTTTGAGGCGTTCGGGATAATCTTCGTCCTGGAACGTGGTGACTTTGATGTTCGCTTTTTGGATAAATTCGGCTTCGGCTTGAGCTTTATCGAAAATCGACTTATCTTTGAAGCCCGCAAGCAATTTTGGGCTCAGGCCGATTTCCTTGAATTTTTTGGGAGTCGACGCAAAGATTTCGGGTACGGAATCGAAGCTCGAAAACAACTTTTTGGCGATAACGTCGCCCACGCCTTCTACTCTTTGCAAGGCTAAAACGGATACTAATTCTTCGTGGCGCATACTAAATGATTGAGCCTGAAATGTATAAATTTTCGGCTGGATTGTTAATAAAAATTGTGGATAAAATTTTGACAGCGGGCGTCTTTGCATAATTTTGTTTCTATGAAGATTGAACACTACATTTCCCAGCTTTTGTACCGATACCAATGCGTTACGGTTCCGGGATTCGGCGCTTTCTTGACCGAATTCCAGTCTGCGCAACTGCACGAGTCGTCGAGCGCTTTCTATCCGCCCAAAAAGTTGGTTTCGTTCAATTCCAATCTCAAGAACAACGATGGTCTTTTGGCCAACCATATCGCTTTCGCGGAAAAATATTCCTACGAGATGGCCGTGGCCGCAATCCAGAACGAGGTTGCGATCTGGAAGAACATTCTCGAAGTAAACGGACGCTTCACGCTCAAAAACATCGGTGAATTGTCGTTGAACAGCGAGAACAATGTGGTTTTCTATCCGTCAGACAATACGAATTACCTTACGGAAGCTTTCGGATTGAGCTCTTTCGTTTCTCCTGCCGTAAAGCGTGAGGAATACAAGAAAGAAGTCGAGGTTCTCGAAGAAAAAGCACCAATCATTTTCACGCCAGAAGCCAAAAAACGCAGACCATATTTGCGTTATGCGGCAGTTTTCGTGATCGCAATGGGATTGGCCGGCGTTGGCGGTTCCAAAATCTACGATCTTCAAATCGAGAGAGAAACGCAAATGGTCGAAACCGAAGTACAGCAACAAGTTCAGGACAAGATTCAGGAAGCCACTTTCTTTATAGACACGCCTTTGCCGGCGGTGACTTTGGCCGTGAAAGAAGAAAAAGCGCGTTACCACGTGGTGGCCGGCGTTTTCAGAAGTCCGGAAAATGCCGACAAAGCTTGTGCGCAACTCAAGGAATTGGGTTTCAAATCGAAGCGCATCCCGCAAAACCGACACGGGCTTTATCCGGTGCTTTACGGAAGTTTCTCCACGAAAGACGAAGCCGTGAACCAGATGAATGCGATAAGACAAAAAACCGATCCTCAGGCTTGGTTGCTCATCAAAGACTTTTAACATTTATCCCGACGCGTTCGGGATTTTTTGTGGCCTTGCGTTACCTTTGCCAAAAAAACGACACATGTTACCAAAACATCCATCTGAATCGCTCACGACCTTAACCGACCTGGTCTTGCCAAGCGAAACCAACCCGTTGAACAACCTTTTCGGTGGCGAACTCCTGGCGAGAATGGACAGAGCCGCGAGCATTACCGCGCGCCGTCACTCAAGACGCGTTTGCGTTACGGCTTCGGTGAACCACGTGGCTTTCAACCGTTCGATCCCTTTGGGAAGCGTGGTCACGATTGAATCCAAGGTTTCGAGAAGTTTCAAGAGTTCGATGGAAATCTTTATAGACGTCTGGATCGAAGACCGCGAATCGGGCGTGCGCACCAAGGCGAATGAGGCGATTTACACTTTCGTGGCGGGTGACGATACAGGTCGTCCTGTAGAAGTGGCGCCGATTTTACCCGAAACAGATTTGGAGAAAGAGCGATACGAAGCGGCGTTGAGACGCAAACAGCTCAGCTTGGTTTTGGCCGGGAAGATGAAACCGCACGAGGCTACCGAGCTTAAGGCTTTGTTTCAGGATTGATTTGCTTTCTGACGAAATTGCCGAAAATCCATCGCTTAAGTCCTAAAACAACATTTAACAATTTTTACAGAAAATCTGTAATCAAGTCGCGGCGAAATTTTTTAGGGATAATACCGCCCCTTCCCTGAAGGTAATTTCGGGATTTCAGAAATAGCTTGTTTACAGAAAATCTGTAGTTTTTGTTAAAAGTGATTCAACGGCGAATCACATCGGGAACCACCAAAAAACGACAAACCTCAGAGGTCTTAAAACCTTTGAGGTTTGTCATTTTAGGAAACTCCCAATCCGATAAGGAAATCCGGGAAGTTGTAACTTAAAAATCGTCGGCCAATCACATTCCAGACAACCAGGTCTGAGGATTGTTGTAAACCGTATTCTGCTTGATCAGGAACTTTAGCGTCGTTTTACCTGTATCGCCATTGGTTCTGATCTTGCCCAGATTTTGCTTGATCTTGACCTTATCGCCTTTATCGACAGTCACTGAACTCAGGTTTTGGTAAATCGTGAAGTAATCACCGTGCTGGATAATTACGGCTTTGTTCACCGGCGAAATCACGATCACACTGATCACTTCTCCCCCAAAAACCGCTCTGGCGCTGGCTCCGTCATCTGTCGTGATCTCGACGCCCGAGTTGTGAACCGTAAGCGAACGGTAAAGCGGGTGCGGTTGGTCGCCGTATCCGAGACTCACGTGGCCTCTTTCCACCGGCCACGGCAGACTTCCTTTATTCGATTTGAAATTGTCTGCCACGATTTTCGCTTCTGGCGTAAGAACGATTTTGCTTGGCGATTCGGCAACCTTGGCTTTGACTTCCTTAGCTTTGGTCGGACTCGCTTTCGCCGCCGCA
>JBCNQO010000299.1:0-3792 GCA_039592825.1 Flavobacterium sp. | reverse complement strand
TGGCCTTATAACCAGCAGGATCGATTGAATTGGAAAAACGAGAATTAATTGATAATTAACAATTGTCCATTACAAAAAATCATCTTTATAAAGTGAGGTTAAGGGTGTTTTTGATCATTTCTAAAAATCAGAATTATTAAAGACAAGCAAAAATGAAAACGGAAGAAATCGAGGATAACCTCAGGCCCGCGACCGAAAACGGAAAACACATCAGCCCGGTTTTGCCGGCCGATATCAAGAATTACCTGATCGACATTGACGGTACGATCTGCGACGATATCCCGAACGAGGAACCGGAGCGCATGGCTACGGCAGAATTGTATCCGGACGCTTTGGTTACGCTAAATAAATGGTATGACGAAGGCCACGTGATCTTCTTCTTTACCTCGAGAACCGAGGCGCACCGCCAGGTTACCGAAGAATGGCTCAACAGACACGGTTTCAAATACCACGGAATCCTGTTCGGAAAGCCAAGAGGCGGCAACTACCACTGGATTGACAACCACTTGGTGAAAGCCACGCGTTACCGCGGAAAATTCACCGATCTTATCGAGAAAGAAGTTACGATACAGGTTTTCGACGACGGAAAACACGAATAAGTGCTCAAGTGCTTATGTGCTTGAGTGCGAAAGTAAAAATAAGATCAATAATAAAATATGGAGTAACAAATTGCGCGTTTATGGAATGCTTTGCGTCCCAACAAACTTAAGCACTTTCGCACTCCAGCACTTTAGCACTAGAAAATGTCAGAAGAACTCAAAGTCCCGACAATGGCCGATTTTATGGCCGAAGGAAAATCGCCAGAAGTATTGTTCTGGGTTGGATGCTCCGGAAGTTTCGACGACCGCGCCAAGAAAATCACCAAAGCTTTCGTGCGTTTGCTCAACAGGGCAGGCGTGGAATTCGCCGTTTTGGGACAAGAGGAAAGCTGCACGGGCGATCCTGCGAAAAGAGCTGGGAACGAGTTTTTGTTCCAGATGCAGGCCATGATGAACATTGAGCTGCTCAACGCTTACGAGGTCAAGAAGATCGTGACGGCCTGTCCGCATTGCTTCAATACGATCAAGAACGAATATCCCGGATTGGGCGGACAATACGAAGTGGTGCATCATACCCAATTCCTCAAATCTTTGCTCGATGACGGAAGATTGTCTATAGAAGGAGGATCATTCAAAGGCAAGAAAATCGTTTTCCACGATCCTTGCTATTTGGGACGCGCGAACAACATTTACGAGGCGCCACGCGAACTTATCCAAAAGCTTGATGCCGAACTCGTAGAAATGAAGCGTTCCAAAGCCAACGGACTTTGCTGTGGAGCTGGCGGCGCCCAAATGTTCAAGGACGCCGAACCCGGAAACAAGGAAATCAACATCGAAAGGAGCGAGGAAGCTTTGAGTGAAAACCCGGCAATCATCGCCGCGGCTTGCCCTTTCTGCAACACCATGCTCACCGATGGTGTCAAAAACAAGGAAAAAGAAGCCGAAGTCAAGGTGATGGACGTGGCCGAACTCATCGCCAACGCAAGCGAACTCTAACATGAAAAACACCTTATCGCTTTTTATGCTCGTCATCTCATTGGCGGCCAACGCCCAGGACGCTTACCAGAAAACGGCTTCCGAGACCTGCGATTGCATCAACGATCTCAAGAAATCGGGCATCACCAAGATTTCCGATACGCAATTGGGCGTCTGCATGATCAAAGCTTATACGAACCACAAGTCGGAATTCCCGAAAGACAAGCAATTTTCACTTGACGACGAGAACGGCGGTTTCGAGACGCTTGGTGCCGAAATCGGTTTGAAGATGATGGACTATTGCCCGGAAATCCTTATGTCGTTCACAGACGATGAAGAGTCCGAAGGCGCATCCGCCGCGACGGTTCACAGCCTTACCGGAAAAATCACCGAGATCAAGACCGAACAATTCGTCTCAATTATGGTAAAAGACGACAACGGTCGCACGCACGCCATGATTTTGCTCAATTACTTCGCGTCTGCCACGATGTTTACCGAAGGAAAGGTGAAAAAAGGCGACAAGGTTACCGTAACTTACAACGAGGTTGAGCTTTACGACCCGAAAATGAAGGAATTCCGTTATTACAAAGTCATCGCCGGTTTGACCAAATAACCCGCAAATTATGTACGTACCTTTTGACACATTGCCCGAAGAATCCAGGATCTGGATCTATCAGTCGAACAGAAAAATGTCCGACGAGGAAATTTCTGAAATCGAGAGCGAACTGCAGCCGTTCGTAGAAAATTGGGCCGCTCACGGAACAGGTCTCGAAGCCTCGTTCCTTACGAAATACAACCGTTTCATCATTCTGGCCGTGAACCAGGAAGCACATTCGGCTTCGGGTTGCTCTATCGATGCTTCGGTGCATTTCATCCAACATCTGGAGAAAAAATACAATGTCGATTTGCTCGACAAGATGAACGTGACTTACAGAAACGGGGAATTCATTGCCCACAAATCGCTCATCGACTTCAAGAAAATGGCCAAAGACAAGGCTGTTACCGGAAATACCATCGTTTTCAACAATTTGGTCAATACCGTTGGAGAATGGAACGAATTTTGGGAGGTTCCCGCAAACGAAAGCTGGCACAGCCGCTTTTTTTAAACCCGAATCATGCGCATATCGCTTCTTGTCCTTTTAGCCGGTTTTCAACTAGCTTTTGCCCAATTTGCCAAAAATCCGATACAAAGGGTTAAGGAAGACGTTTGGGTAGACAGCATCTACAAAAACATGACGATAGACGAGAAGATCGGCCAGCTGTTCATGGTCGCGGCTTACTCGAATAAAGACACGGCCCATTTCAACTCGGTTTCCCGACTTATCAAGAACCAGCACATTGGTGGCGTGATTTTTTTTCAGGGCGGACCAGGAAGACAAGCCAAACTTACCAACCGTTTCCAGAAAGAATCCAAAGTTCCTTTGTTCGTAGGCATTGACGCCGAATGGGGATTGGCGATGCGACTCGATTCTGTGATGCGCTTTCCTTGGAACATGACGTTGGGCGCGGTTCAGGATCTTAGCCTGATCGAGAAAGTGGGTGAAGCTTACGGTCGACAGGCCAAAAGAGTAGGAGTGCACTTCAATTTCGCTCCTGTGGTCGATATCAATACGAATCCCAGAAACCCGATTATCGGGACGCGTTCTTTCGGAGAGAACAAATTCAATGTTACAGAACGTGCATCGGCCTTGATGAAAGGCATACAACGACAAGGCGTTCTGGCCACCGGGAAACACTTTCCGGGTCACGGCGATACCGAAACCGACTCGCATTATTCGCTTCCTATCGTGAATTTTTCCAAAGAAAGGATTGACGATGTGGAGCTTTATCCTTACAAACGATTGTTTTCGGAAGGATTGGCGTCGGTTATGGTCGCTCACCTGAACGTTCCGGCGCTCGAGACGCGACTCAATTATCCGTCGTCGATTTCTTACCCAATCGTTACCGAATTGTTGCAGAACCAAATGGGTTTTAACGGACTCATTTTCACCGACGCACTCAACATGAAAGGCGCGGCCAATTTCAAACAACCGGGCGACATCGACCTCGAAGCGTTTTTGGCTGGAAACGACATTTTGCTTTTCCCTGAAAACGTTCCGAAGGCGCTTGACAAGATTTGCGTGGCGATGCAAGACAGTCTGCTTACCGAGCAACGTCTGGAGAAATCGGTCAAAAAAATACTTCATTATAAATTTAATTGGAAATCTTCAAAGTCTTCATGCTCGAGGCGGCGCACCGCCTCCCCAACGTGCCGCCGGGGCACAAGTGCGCGCGCCTG
>JBCNQO010000298.1:0-3800 GCA_039592825.1 Flavobacterium sp. | reverse complement strand
TCGCGTTTCGTGGCTTTTGGTTCATCGGCTTTTTTCTTGCGGGAAGCGTTGATGAGCAAAAGCGCCACAATCCCGATGATGAATTGGGACGAAATCACTTCGGCAGGCGTAAATGGCAATCCCGTAACGCCAGTGTCGTGATAAGCGAGTTTTACGAAAGTGGCCAGCATGCCGTAACTTGTGGCACCAAGCCCAACGAGAACCACGCCTTTGAGGATATTGTTGTTTGACATCTCGAATTTTAAAAAAGCCTGCAAAGATAGGCAAATCGAGCGCCAAAAACTGAAGATTATTTAAGATTCCATCCCGAGGCGACCAATTTGCGTTTGCATTTTGGGCAGAATTCCTTCTCGAAATCTTTGGTGTTTTTGCCTTTCGCGTCTCTCATGAAACACGTTTTTTCGGGGCAATGCGGCAAGCCTTCGGTGTGTCCGAGCTCGTGGATCGCGACTTTGTAGAGTTGTTCGAGCTTTTTGGATTTATTCAGACGAAAACTCGACGCGACACAAGATTTTCCGGGACAGAATCCCAATCCCATAACGCCCCAATCCTTGTATTTTCCTTTGGTCGTCGAGATGTCTTTGTTGGTAAGCCCAATCACGAGTTGGTCAACTGGCGTGCGTCTTTCGAGAAAGCGAATGATCGAATCGGCACGATGTCGGTTTTTGGACGCGTTCCAACTGTCGCTTGGCAAATCGACTTTGGGCAAGACTTTTACGTCGGCATAGATTTTCGAGATTTCCTTTTGGATCTTAAGCGCGTCTGAGTCCGAAAAGTCCGAGAACGGCTGTAGCAAAATGGTCGTTTTTTCGGGTTTCGAACATCCGAAGCAAATAAGCAACAAAACCACCGATGCCATCCGCGGAAGCGAAAACCAAAAACTAGAGCGAAATGTCGAGACCATATTTCTGAAGTAAACCCGCCGCCGCCGCGAGCTCAATTTTCATGCCGCGAACGTAGTTTTTTTCGGGGTCGATCGTGAAATTGCGGGACGAACGCAGATTCGCCTTCTCGAGAATCGTGTTGTCGAAAATGGCGTTGGAAAGGTCGCAATTCGAAAAAGTCGCCTGAGCCAGATCGGTTTCGGTAAAATCGACGTCTTTCATCGAGCAATCGGAAAATTGCTGCTTGCGCAACTTCATCTGAAAAAACGACGCAAAATCGAGCTGGCAATTGTTGAAACCGGCCGAAAACATCATGCGATTGCCTTGGTCAAAACGGAAACCGAGCAGTTTGCAATCGTTGAAAACCACGTCCTGAAAAGAAGTTTTGGAAACCGAAACCATCGCAAAATTGCAGTCGTTGAACGTGCAGTCGATGAAGGTTGATCCGCCAAAATCGCTGCCCGAAAAGTCGCAGTTGGCAAAAGTGCAATTGTCGTATTCGCCCGTTTTGAAAGCGAAAGTCTTGTCGAAAGTTTGGTCGGCGGTGAAATTCATATTTCAAAAATACCGCATTTCAAGCCAAATTATCGGAACATTCCGGCAAACAGTTCGTAAGATCTTTTTCGGTCTTCCCAACTTTCTGATGGCGTGGCGATCATGATTTCGCCGCACTCGTATTTGTCGGCGATCCTCAAAAGTTCGGCTTTGACTTTCTCTGGCGTTCCGGCCACGAAACGGCCGCGGTTGTATGCCATTCGCGCCTGTTGATGGATCGAGAAGTTCATTTTCTTGATTTCGTCCAAACTCGGCAAATCGCCTTGTCCGCCCATTTCTATATGCAACATCCGGAACTGGAAATCGGTGATCCAATCCTGGACTTTCTGATCGTCTTCGCTGCAAAAAGCAAAAATCCCAACGTTCAATTTCGGTTCTTTCAATTCTTTGGACGGCTTGAAATTGTGGCGATAGAATTCGGCCGTGTCGGGTCCGCCTTCTGGATTTATGAATTGGGCAAACGACAGCGCCATTCCGAAATGTGCCGCAAATTGGGCACTTCCGCCGCTCGAAGTAAGCATCCAGAGTTCGGGCAATTCTTCGGGTTGCGGATAAGCCTTGACCTTTTCCTGAACCGAATCGGGTTCGCTTTCGCCTCTGAAAAATGCCTGAAGATCGATCAACTGCTGATAAAAATCCTTTTCGGAAAATTGGTTCGACGGATTCAGCATGTAAGCCGAAAGCCTGTCTCCGCCAGGCGCGCGACCGATTCCCATGTCGATCCTTTTCGGGAACAAAGTCTCGAGCGTTCCGAAATTCTCGGCCGTTTTCAAGGTGCTGTGGTTCGGAAGCATGATGCCGCCGGAACCGACGCGAATTCTGGAAGTTTTGGAAGCGAGATAGGGAATGAGCACTTCTGGAGCCGTTCCCGCCACGAGTTTGAAATTGTGGTGTTCCGAAACCCAGAAACGTTCGTAACCGAGTTGCTCGGCCAATTGCACTAATTTACCCGATTCCTCGAGCGCTTCTCGGGCATTGGAACCGCGTCTTATCTGGGATTGGTCAAGAACCGAAAGTTTGATTTTTGTCATTCGGTAAATTTAATTGACAATTGGTAATGGATAATTGACAATTAACAGTGCGTTGAGGTAATGAACTTTCCCGAGGGAAAGCTATGTAGGATTTTGGCGGTTTTTCCAGTTTTCGAGCGTCATTTCGAACTTGGTTTCACTTCCGTGGACGCCATTTTTGGTCCAGCCCGAAAGCTCGTAGAATTTCTCGGCTCTCGTGTTTGGAGCCGTTCCTAGCCAGACGTAGGTTTTGTTTTGGGAGAAATACCAGTCGAGCATTGCATCGTGAAGTTGTCGGCCGATGCCTCGCTGGTTGAAGTCCGGATGCACGAAAAGCGCCCAGATGTTCTCGTCTTTGAGATCGGCGATCGAGAAACCGACAATTTGTCCTGAAATTTCGACAACCCAACCTTTTCCGCGATCGAACAAAAATTCGCGAACGTCTTCATCCGAAACCAAAGCCGGATTCGACAAGGTGTTTTCTTTTACGGCATTGCGTACTTTTTGAATTTGGGCGATGTCTGCCAATTTGGCGTCGCGCAATGCCATTTTAAGCCGGAACAGAGATTTCCGTCTTGAAATCATTGTTGTTTACCACGCGATGTTGCTTGGCCGAACAATTGAATATGAGCCCGAGGTATAGCAGGCCAACCGCGGCCACAACTATTCCGAACATCAGGAAATTCGAGGTGTTGAATACTTTTTTCATGATTGGTTCGATCAGTTTGATTGAGTGATGATTTTTCAATAGACGAAAACCGTGCCGAAATGTTACAGAAATCATAAAATTTTGGTTCAAGGTGCAAGGTTCAGGGTTCAGGGTTTGGGGTGAATGGCGCACGAAGCTGGCTTTTACAAAATCTAGAGTTGCTTGATTCTTACTGACAGACCTTTGAGGTCTTAAAACCTTTGAGGTTTGTGGTGGGAGAATTCGTCGATATTTCGTGAGTTTGAATGTTGAACAACGATTAACGAACAACGAACTTTGAGGTAAAAGCCACGGACGAAGTCCGCCTTAACTTTTCTTAACTATCTTAATGGTTCAAAAAAATAAACGGCAAAATCCGCGGAAGCGAGAATTGGAATGTCGAACAACGAACTTTGAGGTAAAAGCCACGGACGAATTCCGCCTTAACTTTCCTTAACTTCTTAATGGTTCAAAAAACCAACGGTTAAATCCGCAGAAGCGAGAATTTGAATGTTGAACAACGAACTTTGAGGTAAAAGCCACGGACGAAGTCCGCCTTAACTTTCCTTAACTTCTTAATGGTTCAAAAAACCAACGGTTAAATCCGCAGAAGCGAGAATTTGAATGTTGAACAACGAACTTTGAGGTAAAAGCCACGGACGA
>JBCNQO010000297.1:0-3806 GCA_039592825.1 Flavobacterium sp. | reverse complement strand
GATTCGGTTTCCTTTTGCTTTTATTGGCGACTTTTGGTGGATTTGCCCAAAGTGCCGATCCTTGTGCCGATGCGCAGAACCTGTTCAACCAAGGCAAGTTTGACGACGCCATAAAAGCCGTTGGACGCGGGTTGACGAAGAATCCAGATAATTCCGATTGCCGCAAGATCAGGATCAATGCCGCGATGCGCGAGAATCCGTCGGCACAGATGTATGTCATAGCACTGACCGACTTGGGTTATCTGGTGGATCACGGCGACAAATCGGAATGGACTTACGAACGCGTGGCCACGGCCGAAAACGGTTTGGCGGCCCAATTGTATGAGGTTCGCGATTATCAGAACGCCTTAAAACATTATCAAGTTTCGAAAGAGGCTTTGGTAAAGGCGAAAGGCGTGAGCAATTCGGGCAAATACGACAAAAGGATCGCAGATGCCGATACTTATATTTTTCAGACGCAGGCGGAGTTGAAGCCTTGATGGATTCGTGTCGTTCATCGATAATTGCTTCAAAATGAAATAAATAGTTTTGAGGTTGATTTTTTTTGTCTAAATTGAACTAAGTTTTTTCCAAAAAACAGATTTGACGCCAAACTATCCCGTGAGTTTTTATTCGCTATAGTTTATTAATCTAAATCTTGTTTTTATGAAAAAACTTTTCTTGTTTTTGTCGGCTTCGGCCATGCTTTTTGGGTGCTCTCAGGATACTGAGCACAATTCCGAATCTAAAAAAATCGAACCTAAGACGGTAGATGAGTCGGCAAGAGTTACCAATCCTTGTGCGCTGTTTTACACTGCGGGAGTAAATTACGTAAATGCAACAACGGCCGCGTTTACGTGGGATACGGGTGAAGCCGTTTATTGCGGCAATACGAATGTCAATTTGGAAGTTGTTCCCTTTACGAACTGTTTAGCGTCTCCGCCAACAGGCGCGCAGCCCACAGTGGTTTATCCGATAACTAACTTCTTCACTTCGCCAACGGGAACCGTCAACATTACACAGGCTGCATTGGGAGGATTAAAATGTTTCAATTGGCGATTAGTGATTTCGGGTAGATGTGAAGACAACAGCCGTTGCAATACGACAACAGCTTGGTCGTACTATTCTTTCTAAAAAAGTATCGTTGTATTGAACCGGCTCCGGCCGGTTTTTTTGTTTGCGGTGTTAATGAAATGATAGCGACTTTTGAGTTAGCCGAAGTTTTGAGTAAATTAAAGTATTGATAGTAAAAAGTGGAATGTGCTAAAAGTATGACTACATGTGGATCGTTATTTCGAATATTGAAGGATGACCAACAAACAACGAACTTTGAACTTCCACCCTGAACCTTAAACCCTGCACCCAAAAATGCCAGAAGGTCCAACCCTTAAAATCCTGCACGAGGAAACCGCACATTTCGAAGGACACAAAGTTCTCGAGGCGACCGGAAATGCGAAAATCGACATTGACCGAATGGTGGGCAAAAAAGTGATTTCGCTCAAAACCTGGGGCAAGCATTTCCTGATCTCGTTTGACGGCTTTTACGTTCGCGTACATTTTTTGATGTTCGGCAGTTATGCTGTAGATGAGACGCGCAAAGCCAAGATCCGTTTAGGCTTGCGGTTTTCGAATGGCTTTCTGAACTTTTATGCTTCCCACGTGAAATTGGTCGAGGGAAAAATCCAGAACGATTACGATTTTACGGCAGACGTGATGAATCCAAAGTGGAGCGAGACCAAGGCACGAAAGAAATTGCTCGAGATTCCCGACGAACTCATTTGCGACACTTTGCTCGAACAAGACATTTTTGCGGGCGTGGGCAACATCATCAAGACCGAGGTTTTGTACCGCGCCAGAATCCATCCGGAATCGAAAACCGGGAATATCCCATCGGCAAAAAAGAAGTTGCTTCTTGAACAGGTCGTGGCTTACCCGAAAGAATTCCTCAAATACAAAAAGGAAGGAAATCGGGCTTTAAGCAAACACTGGCAGGCTTACTCACAAGAGACCTGTGAACGCTGCGATTTGCCCATGCACAAAAAGGAAACGGGTACCAAACGCCGGCGTAGTTTCTTTTGTTCTAATTGTCAGATTCTGTATTGAGTTTTTTATTGAAGTGGTGCTTTAGGTCGGTTCTTACAAAAAGCAGTTTTTCCTACAGATTTCCGCCACCCTGTCAGGGTTATAAACCCTGTCACCTTTTTAAACAGTGACAGGGGGTTTTTTTTAATTTTCGATCGTAAAGATTTGCACAAAAAAAACGGCTCCTTAAAGAGCCGCTTTCATCAATACTTCAAATTGATCTTTCCATTGGCGATCGTCACGCCAGAAGGGTAGAGTTTTCCGGAAAACGTCGCGTTGAATTTGTGGTCAGTGTGCGCGGTGATGCTACTGTACCAAGGAAAATCGGGTGTGCCGCCCATGTAGTCGAAATTGTTTCCGCGATAAAGCATAAAGTCTGTAATGCCTTCGTCGTCTGCATTCTGATAGGCTTCGATAATAATGGTCTCATTCGGATCATCGACATTGACCAGCGTGTAACTTACGTGGGTCATTCCGTCGCCTGCATCCATGGTTGTGCGTTCGGCGCTTCCGTAGGTCTTGTTCACGCCATCGAGGGTCATGGTAACTCTCGCGGAGCTCCCGCCGTCGCTGTCACTGGAACAAGAAGATAAAGAAATGACGCCTGCTGCGAGGAATAAGAAAATTTTTTTCATAAAAAAATATTGGTTAGGTTTTAGGTTTCCAAAAATAGCAGTTGGCATCACATTCGCAAATTTTGACGAGACTTTATTTGTCATATAAAAACTGTAATTATATAAGTCTTTGATTTTTAAAACCTTGAATATTGAGTTTTTTTTCTGTGCCGGATTTTCAGTTCATTGGTTAAATTTGCGCAAATCAACCACATGATCCGTCCAGAAAATCTTAAGAGAGGCGACACAGTCTACCTTGTAAACATCGCCAGAAAAGGCGTGTACGACACGAATTTCGTCACACAGACATTTGCCGATTGGGGTTTGAAAACGATAATAGGAGAGACGATTTCCGAAAACAGTTATTGCCAGTTTTCGGCTGCGCCGGAAGTTCGGTTGCGCGACTTCCAGAACGCTTTGGACGACGAAAATGTAAAGGCGATTTTCTTCCTGCGCGGCGGTTACGGAACCGTACAAATCCTGGACAAACTTGATTTCTCGAAGTTTTCCCAAAACCCGAAATGGCTGGTCGGTTTCAGCGACATCACTTATCTGCACTCGCACATCAGCCGCAATTTCGGGATTGAAACGATTCATGGAACGATGCTTTTCGGATTCGCGACGGCCGGCCCAAAAGATCTCGAAAGCTTAAAAAGTGTGCTTTTCGACCCAAATCCTGTTTTTGATTTTGACCGATTGGAGAATCACAAAACCGCGTCGGTAAAAGGAGAGCTCGTCGGCGGCAATCTGTCGATACTTCACACGGTCATCGGAACGCCGTCCGACATCGAAACCGACGGCAAAATCCTGTTTCTGGAAGACGTTTTCGAAAACCTCATGAGCATCGAACGCATGCTTTACGCGATGAAACGCTCGCGCAAGTTCGACAACCTAAAAGCGCTTCTGGTGGGCGATTTCATCATTCCCATAAAAGACAATGAAACGAGCAATTGCATGGTGGCCGAATTTTCCGAACCGACCGAAGAAACGATCCAATCTGCATTTCGCCTTATGTTGCTCGATTTTTTCAAGGAATACGATTTCCCGATCGTTTTCGGTTTGCCGATAGGACATAGGCCAGACCGCAACATCGCACTCAATTTCGGGCGTCAGGCAAAACTATCCATGACT
>JBCNQO010000296.1:0-3818 GCA_039592825.1 Flavobacterium sp. | reverse complement strand
CTGGCTATTTTTTTTACCACGGATTCACGGATTTGCACGGATCGCACGGATTTTCGCTTCGCTTTTTAGATTTGCACGGATCTGTTCGCGACGTTTCGTACCAACAAAAAAGTCTACAAAACAAAGCGAAGCGCCTTAACTAATCTCAACTATCTAAACCGTGAAAGCCCTTAATAAACTTAATGGTTATTTTTTCATACATTTTTGCATCCTTCGATTTTCAGGGCTGTTTGGCCATTTCTTCCACGTTTGGGATTGAGATTGCCTTTTTAGACAGATGCCTCGACTAGTTGAGTGATTGCTGATATTTTGTGTGGGATATAGATTGGACGGCGGGCTTACGGCTATAAGGCAGGTTTTGAAACTTTAAGAATTTTTACAGAAAATCTGTACCGCGAACCCCAAAAACCACCTTAAATTTCGGGTGGGTGGTGGTGGTAATTTTGGTCGGAAAAATTTAAAAATCAGCTGTCTTTTCTCAGAATTCCTTTTTCGACACTTTCGTTGATGAGCTGTTCGGCAAATTCCCAAATAACCGCTGAACCGTCTGCAATCACTTTCTTCTTTTCAAAAACCTTCTCGTAAGGCACATCGAATTCTGCCCAAGTTCCGCCATTATTGGACGTGTTTTGCAGCAACGGCTCAAGTCTGTCCATGGCACGGGCAAATCGTGCCTCGTGGCTTTTGTTTTCCTCAAATTCCTTCCAGATCGCAATGAATTCCTGAGCCTGTACTTTGGGCAAGATGCCAAAAATGCGTTCGGCGGCCAGCAGTTCTTCGTCTGTATTCGTGTGGTTCTTGACCGAATCGTAGATAAACGTATCACCGGCGTCAATCTCAACAATGTCATGGATCAAAACCATTTTCACGACTTTCAACACGTCTATCGGATGATTGGAATGTTCCGAAAGCACTATCGCCATGACCGCCAAATGCCAGCTGTGTTCGGCGTCGTTCTCGCACCTGTCGCTGTTCAGCAATTTGGTCTTGCGAAGAATATATTTGAGTTTGTCGATTTCCTTGATGAACGCGATTTGTTGGAGCAGTTTTTCCATCGGATATTTATAGTTGAGAAAACGATAAGGGAATCAAAGCAGCCAAATCTGACACAACCTTAATTCCCTTAACTATCTTAATGGTTCAAATTCTTACTCGTTATCTCTACGTCTTTCGCGAGCCAAAAGCGTGTTTTTGAGCAACATCGCAATCGTCATCGGACCAACGCCACCCGGAACCGGCGTGATAAAAGAAGCCTTTTTGGAAACGTTCTCGAAATCGACGTCACCTGTAATCACATAGCCTTTCTCGTTCGATTCGTCGGCCACGCGCGTGATTCCCACGTCTACGATCACCGCGTCGTCTTTCACCATTTCGGCTTTGAGATAATTCGGAACGCCAAGAGCCGAGATGATGATATCGGCCTGAGTCGTGATCTGGGCAATGTTCTTGGTATAACTGTGCGTCAAGGTCACGGTAGAATTTCCGGGGAAACCTTTTCGTCCCATCAAAATACTCATCGGACGACCCACGATATGGCTACGGCCGATAACAACCGTGTGTTTTCCTTGGGTTTCCACGCCATAACGCTCGAGCAATTCGAGAATCCCGAAAGGCGTTGCAGGAATGAAAGTGGACATATCGAGTGCCATTTTCCCGAAATTCTCCGGATGGAAACCATCGACATCTTTCGTAGGATCGATCGCCATGATCACTTTTTGGGTATCGATCTGCGGAGGCAACGGCAACTGCACGATAAACCCGTCAATATTGTCGTCTTCGTTGAGTTGCTTGATCTTTTTAAGCAGTTCCACTTCCGAAGTCGTGCTTGGCATCTTGACCAAAGTCGATTCAAAACCGACGCGTTCGCAAGCTTTCACCTTACTTCCCACATAAGTCAAACTCGCGCCGTCGCTACCTACGATCACTGCCGCCAAATGCGGTACTTTCTCGCCTCGCGCTTTCATTTGGGCCACTTCGGCCGCAATCTCGATCTTGATGTCTTCTGAAGTTTTCTTTCCGTCTAAGAGTTGCATTGTTGTCTTTAGTATTTAGTTTTTAGAATTGAGATTTTAGATTTTGGACTTCAGATTTCAGATTTCAGATTTTCAGAAGGACGGATTTCCTTCGACGGAATTATCCTAATCTCACATTACCCAAAATCTGTAAATCTGATGATCTGTAAATCTTCGGATCCAACATCTGTAAATCTGAAAATCCGACGATCTGTAAATCAAAAAAAAAAAAGACGCGTTCACACACGTCTTCTGGTTTTTATCGCATTCCCGGCATTCCGCCGCCCATCATCTTCATGAGCTGTTTGCCGCCCGGACCTTGCATCATCTTCATCATCTTGCTCATTTGGTCGAACTGCTTCATGAGTTGGTTCACCTGCTCGATTTTCGTGCCCGAACCTTTGGCGATGCGGTTCTTGCGCTTTACGTCGATGAGTGCCGGTTTTTTTCTTTCCTTCGGAGTCATCGAAAGGATGATCGCCTCGATGTGCTTGAAAGCGTCGTCTTCGATTTCCACGTCTTTCATGGCTTTTGACGCGCCCGGAATCATTCCGACCAAATCCTTCATGTTACCCATTTTCTTGACCTGTTGGATCTGTTGCAAGAAGTCGTCGAACCCGAACTCGTTCTTCGCGATCTTCTTCTGCAACTTGCGCGCTTCCTCTTCGTCGAACTGCTCTTGGGCGCGTTCAACAAGGGAAACCACGTCACCCATACCAAGAATACGGTCGGCCATACGGTCTGGATAGAACACGTCAAGCGCTTCCATCTTCTCGCCTGTTCCGACGAACTTGATCGGCTTGTTTACGACAGATTTGATCGTCAAAGCCGCACCGCCTCGCGTATCACCGTCGAGTTTGGTCAGGATCACGCCGTCAAAGTTCAAACGGTCGTTGAACGCTTTTGCCGTGTTCACCGCATCTTGTCCTGTCATGGAGTCGACCACGAACAAAGTTTCTTGCGGATTCACCGCTTTGTGCACGTTCGCGATCTCGTTCATCATCTCCTCGTCTACCGCCAAACGACCGGCCGTATCGATGATGACTACGTTGAAACCATTTGCCTTTGCATGCTTGATTCCGTTAAGCGCGATCTCTACCGGATTCTTGTTTTCCCTTTCCGAGAAAACCTCAACCCCGATCTGTCCGCCAACCACGTGCAACTGATCGATCGCCGCCGGACGGTAAACGTCGCCAGCCACCAAAAGCGGTTTCTTGTTCTTTTTCGTCTTGAGGTAATTGGCGAGCTTTCCAGAGAAAGTCGTCTTTCCTGAACCTTGAAGACCAGACATCAAAATCACCGTCGGATTGCCCGAAAGGTTGATTCCCGCCACGTCTCCGCCCATCAATTCGGTCAATTCGTCCTTGACGAGTTTCACCATCAACTGACCCGGCTGAAGCGTGGTAAGTACATTCGCCCCGATCGCTTTGTCTTTCACTCGAGAGGTGAAATCTTTGGCGATCTTGAAGTTCACGTCGGCATCCAAAAGCGCGCGACGCACTTCTTTCAGCGTTTCGGCCACGTTGATTTCGGTAATCTTGCCGTGCCCTTTGAGTATATGGAAAGCCTTATCGAGCTTTTCTGATAAATTATCGAACATAATCTGTGAAATGAAGTCGCAAATATAGTGCGAATTAGCGAAAGAGGCAATCGGTTTTTAGGGATGATTTTGGGCGCCCGCCGGCCGGGAAATTCTCGTGTAAAATTCGCCATTCGTTTCGGCCGTCGCCCGGCTGTCCGCTGACACGAGCGAAGCGAATTGTTCGAAGACATTTTTAAAATATTAGCGCGTTCGAAAATCTTTTG
>JBCNQO010000295.1:0-3829 GCA_039592825.1 Flavobacterium sp. | reverse complement strand
CATCCCATTTGTAAAAACCATCGCCAATAGGAATATCGAAAGACTCGAATCGGAAGAAGAAGAAACCGAAGAGCAATACAAGACCGAAGTCATTGATACGCATTTGGTGGAACGCGAATCGACGCGGGCGTTTAAATGATTAAAAAAAATAAACGATTGAAAAATTGAAAGATTAAAAGATTATCGAAACTGACAATCTTTTGACTAATCTCATAAACGGGCGGAAGACGAGTGCTTTCGCCCGTTTTATGTTGAACAAAATATCTTCATTGGCGAATCTGTCAATCTCCAATATGAAGATCGGCAAATCTATAATTTCAGAAAAATCCAACAATTTCCTACCTAAAGTTTTCAACACGCAAACGTTGTAATTCATTCCCGTTTTGCGAATTCGATCATCAGAATAGATTAAAGCTTATATTTGACGCAATTATCAGGCTTGTACACGCTTCGAAACCAAACAAGTTTGATAAGCCGTGCGCTTATCGTACACCTTAAATTACGATAATGGAAAAGCGTAAATTAAGTTTCTGGGAAATTTGGAACATGAGTTTCGGCTTTCTTGGAATTCAATTCGGATTTGCTCTACAGAACGCAAACACATCCCGCATTTTTGAAACTCTAGGTGCCAAAGTGGACGAAATCCCGATCTTGTGGATTGCCGCTCCGGTTTCTGGCCTGATCATTCAACCGATCATCGGTTATTTCAGCGACCGCACCTGGACAAGGCTAGGAAGGCGGCGACCTTACTTTCTGATCGGGGCGATCCTTTCGTCTATCGCACTTTTCATCATGCCGAATTCCCCGACACTTTGGATTGCCGCCGGAACGCTCTGGATCATGGACGCGTCGATCAACATTTCGATGGAACCTTTCCGAGCTTTTGTGGGCGACAATTTGCCCGCAAGCCAACGCACTCAAGGTTTCGCCATGCAAAGTTTCTTTATCGGAACCGGCGCAGTTGTGGGTTCGCTTTTGCCTTATCTTTTCGCCAACGTGTTCAACATTTCGAACACCGCGCCACCGGGAATCATTCCGGATTCGGTGAAATGGTCGTTTTATATTGGCGGAATCGTGTTCCTTTTGGCGGTTCTCTGGACGGTTTTTAATACGAAAGAATACCTTCCGGAAGAACTTCATGCATTTGAGGAACAAGAGCGTCAATTGCTTGGAAATGCCGACATCGAAGATTACGAAACAACCGGAAACCGGAACAAGCAATTCCGTGTGGGCGCTTTGATGACATTGGTCGGAGCTGCGGTTACGGCCTACATTTACGAGACGAATCTCACCAAAGAGCTTTACATTCTTTTTATCGGATTGGTCGTGATCGGAATTCTTTTCATGATCACTTCGCTTTTGAGAAAAAAGCAGGTCAAGAACGGTTTCACGATCATTTTAACCGACATGTTGAACATGCCAACCACGATGAAAAAACTTGCGTTGGTACAATTCTTCTCGTGGTTCGCGCTTTTCTCGATGTGGATCTACACCACACAAGCCGTCACCGGACACGTTTTTGGCACTTCAGACACGACTTCCAAACTCTACAACGACGCCGCCGACTGGGTTCCGGTGTTGTTTACGGTTTACAACGGAGTCGCGGCTTTGGTGGCCTTTTTGCTTCCGGTTCTGGCCAAGCGCTTCGGAATTCGCATGACACATTTACTGGCACTTACCGCAGGCGGAATCGGTTTGATCTCGATCTTTTTCATCAAGTCGAAAATGCTGTTGCTTTTGCCGATGGTTGGCGTTGGAATCGCTTGGGCAAGTATCCTTTCGATGCCTTTCGCCTTGCTTTCGGGATCGCTTCCGGCAGCCAAAATGGGTTATTACATGGGCGTTTTCAACTTTTTTGTGGTCATTCCGCAAATCGTTGCCGCGACCATTCTGGGCTTTATCGTAAAACAATTCTTTAACGACGAACCAATTTACGCTTTGATCATTGGCGGAATTTCCATGATCATTTCGGGGTTCTTAACACTCCGTGTCAGTGAAGGCACGAAAATTACTGTAGAATGAACAAAAAAGCATTCATCTTCGACCTAGACGGCGTAATCGTAGACACGGCCAAATACCATTTTTTGGCCTGGCAGAAAATTGCCGAACAGCTGGGAATCGAATTCACGCCAGAGCACAACGAAAGACTCAAAGGCGTGAGCCGCGTCCGTTCGCTTGAGATTATCCTGGAACTCGGAAATGCCGAAGCTTCTCAGGAAGACAAAGACAAATGGCTCAAACAGAAAAACGAGGATTATCTGTCTTACATCAAAAACATGGACAGAAGCGAGATTCTTCCTGGCGTAATGCACGTCTTGAACTATCTGCGCGAAAACGGTCAGCCGATTGCGCTTGGATCTGCCAGCAAGAACGCGAGAATCATCCTTGAAAAAACCGGTATTCTCGAGTATTTCGACGTGATCGTAGACGGAAACGACGTCACGAATGCCAAACCAGATCCGGAAGTTTTTGTACGCGCGGCCAAAGAACTAAAAATATCCAACGAAGATTCGATCGTGTTCGAGGATTCGTTTGCGGGAATCGACGCGGCGAACATCGCGGGCATGACAAGCGTGGGAATCGGAGACGAAAAAATCCTGAACAAAGCGCAGTACATTTTCCCTGATTTCGTGACGATCGACCTGAGTTTCATCGACACTTTGATCAAGAAATAAAACAGACAACAAAAAGCTATCGGAAGACATTTTCCGAGAATCATCAATCATAATCAATCACAAAAAATCGTAACCCGAAAACGAAAAGATTTAACCTCCATCTGTTCGTTTTCGACTAAAAAGAGAGACAAATGCATCAGGATTATATCAAGCCAGACAACTGGTCGATCATAGAAGAAGGATTTGAGCGCGATCGCGTCAAGTCGTCCGAAAGCCTTTTCAGTATTGGCAACGGAGCGATGGGACAACGCGCCAATTTTGAAGAGAAATACTCCGGGAAGACGTTCCAGGGAAGTTATATCGGCGGTGTTTATTATCCCGATAAAACCAAAGTGGGCTGGTGGAAAAACGGTTATCCGGAATACTTTGCCAAGGTTTTGAATGCACCGAGCTGGATCGGGATCGACATCGAGATCAACGGTGAGGAATTCGATTTGAACGCTTGCGCGGAAGTACGCCATTTCAAGCGCGAACTCAACATGCAGCAAGGTTGGTACAATCGTTCGTTCGAGGCCAAATTGCAGAATGGAACCGAAGTTTCGGTAAACGTGAGACGCTTTCTGTGTGCCGATCTTGACGAAGCCGGAATCATCAAATACGACATCACGCCACTAAATTCGGACGCCAAAATCGTGTTCAAACCTTATGTTGACGCGGGCGTTCACAACGAAGACGCGAACTGGGAAGAGAAATTCTGGGAACCGCTTTCGGTAGATCAAAAAGGCGAAAATGCCTTCGTGACGGCTCGTACTTTCAAGACGCATTTCACTGCGACGACGTTCATGAAAAGTGTTGTTTCGGTAAACGGAAACGCGTCGGGCGAGACAGAAAACGTCGAAAAAACCAACGATAAAATCCAATTTACATACAGTGTTTCTGCTGCGAAAGGTCAGACTGCTTCGATCGAGAAAATCGGTGGTTATGCCGTTTCTACGAATCATTCAGACACGATTGCCGCTGCCGACGCCGTGATTGCATCCGCGAAAGCGAAAGGATACGAAACCTTGTTGCAAGACCAGATTGAAGCTTGGGCGAAAGTTTGGGAAATGAGCGACATCACGATTGATGGAGACGTGAAAGCACAGCAAGGCATCCGATTCAACATTTTCCAGTTGAACCAGACTTATTCGGGTAAAGATTCTCGTTTGAACATC
>JBCNQO010000294.1:0-3856 GCA_039592825.1 Flavobacterium sp. | reverse complement strand
GGCGAACCTTCGTATTACGACGTGATCCCAAAGACGATTTTTCAGCCGACGCAAGGCATTTTCAGCACACGCGAACGCGAGATTCTAGGGCTAATCGTAGAAGGAAAAACCAGCAAGGAAATCGGCGAAAGCCTTTTCATATCGAAGTTCACGGTTGATACACACCGGAAACAGATGTTGCGAAAAGCCAAGTGCAAGTCGGCATCGGAACTTATTTCGAAAGCGATTCTCGAAGCGTGGATATAGAAAGTTTCAGAAATATTTGAAAGTTTAAAAATAACTTCCTACATTTGACTCATGGAACTTGAACAGGCAAAAAGAAGATTCATCGATTCTTGGGGCGCACTCGGCTCTCAATGGGGAATCAACCGCACAATGGCGCAGATTCACGCGCTGTTGATGATCTCGCCCGATTCGCTTTCTATGGAAGAAATCATGGACGACCTGTCGATTTCAAGAGGAAACGCGAGCATGAACCTTCGCGGCCTCATGGATTGGGGAATCGTTCACAAAGAGTACAAACCAGGCGAAAGACGCGAATTCTTCGTAGCCGAAAAAGACCTTGACGAACTCGCTGTAAAAATTGCCCGCGAACGTAGCAAACGCGAGATCAAGCCGGCTTTGAAAGTGCTTAAGGACGTTTCGTCGATCAAGGCTGAAACTACGTCTGCCAAACACTTTACCGAACAAACCGGAAAATTGTACGACTTTGTTTCGAAAGCCGACAACATGCTCGAAAAAGCTACCGAATACAAAGACAATTGGCTCGCACAGCTGGTTTTGAAAATCATGCGCTAAAAAATTTTGAACGGATATTTCAATTTTTTCTGAAACTTTAATATGAAACGCTTCTTTCCTTTTTTCCAGAAAAACGATCAGCCTAAAAGCTTTCTCAGAGCGCAATGGCGTCATTTGGCTTTCGCGAATTACGAAGTGAATCCAGACGTTTTGTTACCGTATCTTCCGGCCGGAACCGAACTCGACCTTTGGGAAGGAAAATGTTTTGCGAGTCTCGTGGCTTTCCTGTTTCTCGAAACAGCGGTTTTTGGCGTGAAAGTTCCGGGACACGTGAATTTCGAGGAAGTCAACATTCGGTTTTATGTGAAGCGTTTCGACGGAAAACAGTGGAAACGAGGCGTGGTTTTCGTAAAGGAAATCGTTCCGAAAAGCGCTATCGCGTTCGTGGCCAATACTTTTTACAAGGAAAAATACGAGCGTTTGCCGATGCGCCATTTGTTTACCGAATCGGATGCGTTCAAAACCTACGAATTCGGTTGGAAGAAAAACGGCAACTGGAACACGTTTTCGGTTGACACAAAAAAGTTTCCGACAGCAATTCCAGAAGGTTCGCAAACGGAATTCATTACCGAACATTATTTCGGCTACTCCAGACAAAATGCCGGGACGACATTTGAGTACGAGGTAAAACATCCGCGCTGGCAGCAATTTGAGGTGACCGATTTCAAGATTGATGTGGACTTTGAAGCGGTTTATGGGCAACATTTTGCGTTTCTCAAAAATCTCGAGCCCGTTTCTGTTTTCCTTGCCGACGGATCACCGATTTCGGTAGAAAACAAAATAAAACTCACCACCTAAAAAATTTGACCAAATGTTTCAATTTTTTCTGAAACTTTAATATTTACGACAATGAAAACTCTAGCCAACCAAACCCTGATCTACGACGAAGATTGTCCGTTGTGCCGCGCTTACAGTGGCGCTTTCGTGAAAGTAGGAATGCTGGACGCGAACGGAAAAATGCCTTATTCTGAACTTACGGCCTGCGAATTCATCGACCACAAACGCGCGGCGAACGAGATTGCGCTTGTCGATCACGCGAACAAAACTGCACTCTACGGCATAGACAGTTTGCTTGAAGTGATTGGCGCATCTTTCCCGATCGTCAAGAAAATCGGGCGCCTCGCTCCCATTCATTTTGGTTTGACCAAGTTGTACAAGTTCATTTCTTACAATAGAAAAGTGATCATGCCGAACCCTAAATCTGCCGAAAATCAAGTGCAATGTCTGCCTGATTTTAATGTGAAATACCGTGTGATCTACGTGGTTTTGGCGATTTTGGCGACGGCTTTCACTTTGCACGCTTTCGCAGATTTGCTTCCGGATTTCGCCCAAACGAACTTCGCGACAGAACTTGCGCTAGCTTTCGGACAAGTCGTTTTCCAGGTGATTTTCCTTGCTAGGAAAGACTTTAAAACGATTCTCGAATACAGCGGAAATCTGCTCACGGTTTCACTTTTTGGATGTCTGCTTTTGATTCCTATGCTGATTCTAAGCCAGTTCGTGACCATTGGCGAATTCGTGGCCGTGAACTATTTCGGCTTGACCGCAGCCTTAATGTTTCTGGAGCATTTCCGACGCATCGAACTCTTGAAACTGCCAAAACTGCTGTGTTTCACCTGGATTTTGTACCGTGTACTTTTCCTTGGAGCGCTCCTAATCTTTTAATTTCTCCATCTTTAAATCTTTCAATCATGCAAAAGCTAGTCATCGCCGCGGGAACCGGTTTCTTAGGAAAAGTCCTGATCGACCATTTCAAGAACCGGTTCGAACAGATCGTGATTTTGACGCGCGGCCAGAACAAAACCGACGGACACATTCGTTTCGCGAATTGGGATGCGAAGAAAATGACGGGTTGGGAAAACGAGCTCGAAAACGCCGACGTTTTGATAAACCTTGCCGGAAAAAGCGTCGATTGCCGTTATACCGAAGCGAACAAAAACGAAATTCTGGCTTCAAGAATCGACAGTACTTCGGTATTGAATCTGGCCGTGAGAACCTGCGCGAATCCGCCGAAACACTGGCTGAATTCTTCAACAGCTACAATCTATCGCCATTCTTTAGACAAGCGAATGGACGAAACCGACGGCGAAATTGGCAGCGACTTTTCAATGGATGTCGCCAAAACCTGGGAAGCCGAATTCTACAGCGTCGAAACGCCAAAAACGTTGAAAACCGCGCTTCGCACTTCTATCGTTCTGGGCAAAAAAGGTGGCGCATTTCTTCCTTTGAAAAACATCGCCAAATTCGGATTCGGCGGCAAACAAGGCAATGGTCGTCAATTCGTGAGCTGGATTCACGAGAAAGATTTCGCGAGAGCCGTGGCATTCGTCATTGACAAAAGGCTCGAAGGCGCGGTGAACATCGTTTCTCCCGAACCTATCCGAAACACGTTATTCATGAAAACTTTGAGGAAATCTTTGGGCGTCGTGGCTGGAATTCCTGTTGGACGAAAAATGCTCGAATTCGGGGCAAAAATCGTCGGAACCGAGACAGAATTGGTATTGAAAAGCCGAAACGTCGTTCCGAAACGATTGCTCGATAACGGTTTTGCATTCGTTTACGGCAATCTTGAAAAAGCGCTTCATAACCTAACCAATTGAATTATGGAAACGAATCTTGACAACCGCATCGAAAAAATCGGCAGCCGCGAGGCTTATCTGGCCACGGGAATCGCTTTGACGATCGACTTGTCGGTCATCGTGGCAAACATTATTATGGATGACTATGATTGGCTGATAGAACGCGGCGCATGGTGGAAAATCGCGCTCGCCGGATTCTTGCTGGTGACCATTGGACAAAAATTCGGCAAGCGTTGTGCTCGATCGATTTCGAACGGCAGTCGTTGGTTTCTGGTTGGCCCGATCTACGCTGTCGGAACTTTGGCTGTTGCCGCATTCCTGGCGGGTTTCACGAGTTTTTTCATTGACCTCGCACTTGGCGAAACCATCATCTTCGCTTTTTACATGTATTTTCTCGGGCCTTTGTTCATGGTGATTTTCTACACGGGAATTCCGGTCGCGATTCACGGGCTTTGGTTCGGTTACAGAATTACGAATCG
>JBCNQO010000293.1:0-3874 GCA_039592825.1 Flavobacterium sp. | reverse complement strand
GGCGGGATTTTTCTACTGAAATCATTCCCACAATTATTGCTCATCGGAATCTGCCTTTTTGCCATTACCACGCTTTTTACCTTTATCACGCTTCCGGTGGAATACGACGCCAGTAATCGCGCGTTGGCCTGGCTTGAGAACAAGAATATGGTGACGCGAGAAGAACACGCCGGGGCGAAAGATGCACTGAAATGGGCCGCGCGAACTTATGTTGTGGCCGCAATTTCGTCACTTGCGACTTTGCTTTACTACATTTCGATTTACAACAACAGGCGTTAATCGAATGATTTAAATAAAACCGAATCCGTCCTTTGTGGCGGATTTTTTTATTTGGTTTAGTGAAACCGTCCGTTGGTTTAAATGCGCGATTTTTTGGTTTTTATCCGATGTAAGTTTGACCCAACAACATAAACTTACAGATATGAAAACCAAGATTTTGACCTTGTTGCTTCTCGCGATTTTTGGCTTCGGATGCAGCAGTGACGATTCCGGTTCGGGCTCGTCGAACAAATACACCTACGACGGCAAGAACTATCGCATCGTAAAAACCGAATACATGACCACCGACGGCGATTTTTACCTGTTTTTCCAAGGCAGCGGAACAGCCAATTACGTTCAGGTGGTTTTCGCCAACACCGAGAGCATTCCCGTGGGAACTTTCACTTATAACAACGAGCGTTACAGCCCGTCGTACAATCCGGCGACGAACTTTTGGTCTGGAGTCGTTTCTACCCAAATCAATCCTTTGGGCTATTTGCTCAATGGCGGAACCATCACGATTTCCCAGACCGAAACTGGTTACGAAGCGACTTTCAGCGTCACGAATGTTGAAGGCGAGGCGATAGGACAATTTAAGGGCCAACTCGTGCCGCGATGACTTGTGTTAGTTATTTTCAAGAATCCGTCTTTGTTCGAAGGCGGATTTTTTTTGAAGCTTAATCCCGCTATCCGCTGTAGCTCAAAACCACGGCGCCGTTTTTTGCAGGCGTTTTCAGGAGCTTCTTTGGTCGCTCTGAAAACGCGGCAAAAAATAGGCGCCGCGGCTTCGAGGCTGCCGCTGCTATCGGGGCTAGGGCTTTTTGGCTTTGAGTTGACTTTTTGGCGGATTTTTGCGAACTTTCCGGGAGACCTAACAGGTTTTGCAAAACCTGTTAGGTCTGGAGCTGAAACCAAAAAAGTGTCGACACGAGATAATTCGGTTGGGCCAACTTTTAACTTTTTTGGAGAAAAATCTGTAATCGGATGATCGACAAATTCCCGAACTTCCGCCAGACCTAACAGGTTTGACAAACCTGTTAGGTCTGGAGAAAAAAGGTTCAAAAGTGCACTCCCGCGTTAGGGATTTGAGTCGTTATCCTTTTAAAGAACGCGCGTCAGCGGCGTTCGTAAAAGATAAAGCCGGAAGCCCGGCGCCGGCAAGGTTCTCGATCAACGCCAAGATTTCGATCCGGCGCAACGCCCAAACAAAACAACTTCGCCCCGAAATTTTGCATCCCCAAACGGCTTGCCTATCTTTACGATATGAACCTCATTACCGGAACGACCGGCCTCGTAGGAGCGCATCTGGCGCTGGCTTTGCTGCAAAAAGGCGAGAAAGTCCGCGGTTTGTTCCGAAGCGAATCGGCTAAATCGAAGACGAGAAATCTTTTCAAACTTCACGGCAAGCCCGAACTTTTCGATCAGATCGAATGGTTCCAGGCCGATATTCTCGACATTCCGGCTCTGGAAAAGGCGTTCGTGGGTGTAGAAAAGGTCTACCATTGCGCGGCGTTGATCTCGTTCGACCCAAAAGACGAGGAAAATCTCAGGAAAGTCAACATAGAAGGAACGGCCAATGTCGTGAATCTGTGCCTCGATTTTGGTGTCAGGAAAATCTGCCACGTGAGTTCTGTCGCGGCTTTGGGCGATCTCAAAGAAGGCGAGAAAGTCATTTCGGAAGAAACCGAATGGAATCCCGAAAAACACCATTCCGATTACGGCATCTCGAAATACGGAGCCGAAATGGAAATCTGGCGAGGTTGGCAGGAAGGTCTGGAATCGGTTGCGGTCGTGCCCGGAATCATTCTGGGTCCGGGATTCTGGAACGAAGGCAGTGGCGCGATTTTCTCGACAATCCAGAAAGGTTTCCCGTTTTACACAGTCGGTTCCACCGGATTTGTAGATGTGAATGATGTCGTGAAAGCGATGATTTCACTTATGAACAGCGACATTTCGGGTGAAAGGTTTATCGTGGTCGGGGAACATTTGGTGTTGCGAGACGTGGCTTTCGCGATTGCCGATGCACTCAAAGTCAAGCGTCCGGGAATAAATGCGAAACCTTGGCTCACGAGCTTGGCGGTTTTCGCCGATTGGCTTTCGTCCATTTTTGGCAAAAAGCGAAAGTTGTTCGCCGAAACGTCCGAAGCTTTCCATCGCCATCGGGAATTCTCGAACGCGAAAATCGTCGAGGCACTCGGGTTTGAGTTTACGCCAATCCAAAAATCCATTGAGCAAACTGTTGAGATACAGAAGAATATTTGATTTTTTTGGATCTGATTTCAAAACTTTGAATTCGTTCATCAAATCGTTTTTATTCCAAAGCAATGATCAAAAGCGAGTTCCAGAGAAAATCGGTTTTCAATAAGATATTGTCGGCATTCACGTTATTGTCGAACATTTTCTGTTTTGTGCCGATGACGGTCGATATCCTGATAAAAGGCGGCGGTCCATTTGGTTTCGGATTGTTGCTTTTGCCGTTCTCGCTTCTGGCGAATGTGCTGATGATTCCTGCGGTGATGCTTTTTTTTGGCAAACACAAAAATTCCGACATGGTGAGAATCGCGAATGTTTTCGGATTCATCATCATATTATGTCTTTTCGGGTTTTTCTACAGGAATTGAATCGTCCGGAAACAAAAAAAATCCCTCGAAAAGAGAGATTTGTCTGTAATGATATTTCCGATTATTTGATCGTTCCGCCTTCTATGGGAACATTTGATTTAGTGGCTGGCGTCGTTTTGTTCATCAAAGAATCCTGAGCTTTTTTTTCGCGCTCCAAACGTTTGTTGACGCGTCCATACATTCGCTTGTAACGCTTGATGTCGGTGGCGTAATAGCGATTGCTTTGGGCAAACTGCAAACTGTCGATGCCGTATTTTTTGTAAAGGTATTTATTGGGTTCAACCGCGTTCTGGATCACGCCGGGATTGTGCGCTTTGATCGCTTCCAACAAGGACAAATCGTAGAAAATGTCGACCATTTTGTCCTCGTCGATCAATTTGTCGGGCTTTTCAACAGACGATTGACTACAAGCTAGTATCAGCAAAGATCCGAATATGGCGAACAATTTTTTCATCTGTCGAACAAAAGGCGTTGACCCGCTTTGATTTCCTTGACTTTTCCGGCCACATAAACATGCTGACCATTCACGAATGTATGCATAATCCGCGATTTGAAGCTAAAACCTTCAAAAGGCGACCAACCGCATTTGGCGAGAATGTTGCTTTTGTTGACTGTCCACGGAGAACTCGGGTTCACGATGGCCAAATCGGCAAAATAACCTTCCTTTATAAAACCGCGTTTCTCGATCTTGAACAATTTCGCTGGGTTGTGAGCCATTTTCTCGACAATCTTCTCCACGGTGATTTTTCCTTGCAGATGCTTTTCGAACATCGCCACGACAGAATGCTGCACGAGCGGTCCGCCAGACGGTGCTTTCAGGTACGGCTGTTTTTTCTCTTCCAACGTGTGAGGCGCGTGGTCTGTGGCGATTACGTCGATTCTTCCGTCGTTTAAGGCTTCCCACAAAGCTTCGCGGTCGGCTTCTGTCTTTACCGCCGGATTCCATTTGATGAAATTGCCTTTGGTTTCGTAATCCTTATCGGTAAACCACAAAT
>JBCNQO010000292.1:0-3876 GCA_039592825.1 Flavobacterium sp. | reverse complement strand
GATTGGTCAGTACACTTGGCATCAGTTTCATGTTCCTCAAAGAAGTCGACCCGCTTATTTTGCTTCCGGCGACTGCCATAGGATTGCTTAGTGTGGGCGTTCTCAACCTGAACAATATGCGCGATGAAGCGTCAGACCGTAAAGCCGGTAAAAACACCATCGTCGTTAAGATCGGTGGCGCAAAAGCCAAGAAGTATCACTATTTCCTGATCATTACGGCAATGATCCTGATGCTGGTTTTCGCGATCCTTTTCGACTGGTACAAAGACAACGATCCTTATTACATCAATTTCGACATCTACTTTTTCCTGATCGCCTACATTCCGCTAATCAAGCATCTGATTACAGTAAAGAAAAACGTAGAACCGCGCGCCCTCGATCCGGAACTCAAAAAGTTAGCATTAAGTACGTTCGCAATTTCTATACTGATTTCGTTTCAGATGATTTATCTGCTTTCGGACGTTCCGATCCAGATTTTCCGGGCGTTGGTCAATCGGTTTTAACGTTCCGGAGTCCGAAAATCTTTCAATTCTTCAATCTTTTAATCTTTCAATCCTGATAAAATGAAAATCACCTACCTCGGCCACGCCAGCCTATCCATAGAAGTTTCCGGACGCCACATCATCGTAGATCCGTACATCACGGCCAACGAACTCGCGTCTCACATCAACATAGAAGAACTCAAAGCCGATTACATCCTGATTACGCATGCTCACGGCGACCACATC
Organism: Flavobacterium sp.; assembly: GCA_039592825.1. Taxonomy (GTDB): domain Bacteria; phylum Bacteroidota; class Bacteroidia; order Flavobacteriales; family Flavobacteriaceae; genus Flavobacterium. The sequence continues at coordinate 3,148 of JBCNQO010000292.1, read as the reverse complement.
CTCGACGTAGAGGCAATCGCCAAAAGAACCGGCGCGACCATCGTTTCCAATGCCGAAATCGCGTCATACTACGAGCAAAAAGGCTTCAAATCGCACGGCATGAACTACGGAGGCGTTTGGGAATTCGACTTCGGAAAGGTGAAATACGTCGTGGCCCACCACTCAAGCGGTTTTCCAGACGGAACTTATGGCGGAAATCCCGGCGGTTTCGTGATCGAGACGGACGAATTCAAGAACATTTACATCGCAGGCGACACTTCGGTCACGTTCGACATGCAGCTCATCCCGATGCGCACCAAGCTCGACCTGGCCATTTTGCCAATAGGAAGCAACTACACCATGGACGTAGACGACGCGATAATAGCCTCAGATTTCGTAGAATGCGACAAGGTTCTGGGTTATCACTACGACACTTTCGGCTACATCAAGATCAATAAGGAAGACGCTTTGCGCAAATTTGCAGAAGCCGGAAAAGACTTGATTTTGCTGCCAATAGGAGAGGCGATCGAACTATAAGAATAAATAATTTACCATTGAGAAGTTAAGTGTAGTTAAGGCCGCAATCTTAACCAACCTTAACTTCTTAATGGTTTTAAAACAAATGGAATCAAATTTTTAAATGGTTAGTCCGTTTATTAATTTTGGCAGCGAAATCCGGCTGTTCGCTCCTAGCTTTCACCCCAAAAGCTTTTTTTGAAACGCGTGCCAAGAGCTTCCTTTGGTCGCTTCGGCACACGAACAAAAAATAGCTTTCGGTGCAAAAGGCTATCCGACGACATCCGGGCTGCAAACTAAATCCGCAGAAATGAAGTTGTCAAAATCACTATTCGTGCTCGCTTTGGGCATTTTGTCGGCAAACCTGTCGGCCCAGAACGGCTTTTGGGACAAAGACCGAGCGACCACCAAAGAAATCATCGTGCCCGCGGGCGAACGCCTCGTCGTAAAAACCGAAAACTTCCCGCTCGGCACCACAGAATTCGTTTACCGCATCACGGTGCTCGACGAAAACCAGCAAATGGCCAATAGCTTGGTTTCGTTGCTTAAGTCGATTCCAGATCCTTCGGGCATCAGCCAAGGTTCGGCCGGAGCGGTTTTCCTTCTCTCGAAAATCTCGGGAGACGACAAGTGCAAATACGCCCTGTTCACCGAAAAAGACAAGTCCGAAGCCTACAAACAAACCGGAAAACCCGAAAAAGCGTGCATTTACCAGAACGTTCCGGTTTCCAAAGAAGTCAAACTCGTCACGGGCCGATCGCTTTGTTTGAACACGCCTTTCGTCTATTTCGGTTTTGAAAGCGACAACTGGATCATGAAACAGAAAATCGTGCTAGAAGTCGTGCCTTGGGTAGACAAAAAAGCGGCCACAGGCTGGACGAACGACAACAAGAAGTCGGTGCTCGAGCTTTGCGGCACGTCGGGATTGGCCCAACTCATGACCGATTCCGAGCCTTTGTGTACTTGTATTCTGGATCAATTCACGTTCAAATACACGTATGCCGAATACCAGAAACTCATGGTCGAGGAAAAGGCCAAGGCGTTTCGCGATTTCGGCAACAATTGCCTCGACTCCAAATCGGCCAACAAAGGACTTTTGGCGGCGATAAGGACGCAGGCACAGGCGCATTTTACGGCCGGCAAATACGACAAAGCCATTGACTTGCTTAATTCGGCCATCTTCACCAACGGAAACGCGACGGTCAAGGATTATTACGCCCAAGGTTTGAATTATCTGTATTCGAGACAGTTCTCGAAAGCCAAACAGCAATTCGACGAAGCCGAAAAACTGGACAATTCCGATCTTTTCATAAAACTCGGAAAAGCGCACACACTTTTGTTAAGCGACGATTTTTCGCGCGCCCGTGACATTTACCGCAAATACAAAGGCGAAAACGTGAACACCACGACTTCGTGGAAAGACCGTGTGAAAAAGGACTTCGAAAGCCTGAAAAAAGCAGGTCTCGAGTCTAAAGACTACGAGCGCGTGCTCAAATTGCTCGAAGATTGAAAGCTTCCTACAAACGATTCGACCTCGATTTCAAGCGCCCGTCGGGAACTTCTCGTGGCGTGCTTACCCAAAAAGAAACCTGGTTTTTGATTCTTGAAAAAGACGGAAAAACGGGAATAGGCGAGTGCGGGATTTTGCGTGGCCTTTCGGCAGACGACAGACCCGATTACGAGGAAAAACTGCAATGGGTTTGCGACAATATTTCGCTGGGTGAAAAACAGCTTTGGGAAGCGCTTCTGGAATTTCCTTCGATCCAATTTGGGGTCGAGATGGCCTTTCGTTCTTTAGCGAGCGAGACGCCTTTTTTGCTGTTTCCGACAGACTTCACCAAAGGCGAAAAATCGATCCCGATCAATGGTTTGGTCTGGATGGGAGACGAGGCTTTTATGTTAGAACAGATCAATGAAAAGATCGCTTCTGGCTTTAATTGCATCAAGCTCAAGATAGGAGCGATCGACTTTGAAAAAGAGCTCGATTTGTTGCGGTTTATCAGGGCGAATTTCACTGCGGAACTGATAGAAATCAGGGTGGATGCGAACGGTGCTTTTACTTCAGATTCGGCTTTAGATAAATTGAATCAATTATCTGAATTTGAATTGCATAGCATCGAACAGCCGATAGCAAAAGGACAACCTGAAAAAATGGCAAAATTGTGTTTGCAGACGCCATTTCCGATCGCTTTGGACGAAGAGTTGATCGGGGTGTTTTCTTTGGAAGAAAAAGCCAGATTATTGGACGAAATCAAGCCCCAATACATCATTCTCAAGCCGAGTTTCGTTGGCGGATTCCGCGGGACGCAAGAGTGGATTTCTCTGGCCGAAGAACGCAAAATCGGTTGGTGGATCACATCTGCTTTGGAGAGCAATATAGGCTTGAACGCAATTGCCCAATGGACGTTCACCTTGAACAATCCGATGCCTCAAGGTTTGGGAACCGGGGCACTTTATACGAACAATATCGACTCGCCTTTGGTGGTGAAAAACGGACGTCTTTTTTACGATCCGGAATTGGTTTGGGGCCGAATGCCCTAGCCCCGATAAAGCGGGAAAGCCCACAGGTTTTGGCGTTTTATTTTTAAGGCCTGGCAAAGCGACCAAAGAAGCTCTTGCCGGGCCTATAAAAATTTACGCCAAAGCCGAGGAC
>JBCNQO010000291.1:0-3880 GCA_039592825.1 Flavobacterium sp. | reverse complement strand
GCCCCGGCGTAATGCGCGCAGAAGCCGCTGCGCGTGTCGAACAGGAAATCGTCCAAAATGCCGAAACCAATTACGTGATCCAATAATCTCAAAAAGCTGTGTTCGGATGGCTTTTTTTGTGGCCGATTCCAACCTTTTGCGACAATTCGGACTCTATCAAAGTACTAACTTTGCCACATGCGGGAATTCTGTCTTTTTGCGATTTTGACTCTTTTCAGGTTGACGACTTTCGGACAGGTCGCGCCTGAGGTGAAAAAAGCGCATCAGCACAAAATCGATTCGTTCGCTTTCGATTCGTCCCAGCAACTGGAAAACGGCTTTTCGAAAGTATCATTCAACACCGGATTGCTTGCCAGTCAAGGGATTTTCGACACAAAGTCCAAAAAGTATCTCATTGACGCAAACTGCGATTCCATTAAGATCCTGAAACGAAACGAGAAGACTTTCTACAAGATTTTCCGCGACTCGCTTCAAGGCTTGATTTCCGGAAACGGCAAAATCATTGTTCCGTTCGCTTCTCAAAAAATCGATGAAAATCCGTTTTTCCAAAACTATTGGTTGGTGGATTCCCAAAAATACCAAAAGGAATTTTCGACCTTGAAAAACTTCAGTGTTTACGATGCAAACGGAAGTATTTTACTTAAAAACGTCCCAATAGTCTACAAATCGGAAATTCCAGATTTCGTCATATCGGCAGACAAAGACAACTTTTATTCGCTTATCGACCTCAAAACGGCACAAAAAGTACTGTCAGGTTACGATGCGATCCAGTCCATACTTTTGGGAGAAGAACAAGACGGGAGTTCGGCTATCTACATTGTCGCGTCCAAAAAAGGTAAATCCGAACTTTTTACTTTCGAAAACGCCAAACTCGAGCGCACCAAAGACTTCGATTACCTTTTGTCGGACCTCAATGTGATTCCCAACGAAATCAACGTGGTCGCGAATCTCAAACGAAATCTTGGCGATTGGGAACGCGAGCGCAGCCACAATTTCGCTGTCGTAACCAAAAACGGCCGGTTCGGTATTTACGATTTCGCCAACCGGAATTTTCTCGCCGAAACCGTTTACGACTCCATTTCACCTTGGGGAAACGTGACAGTCAGTGGAAAGCGCACGAACCTGATTTACGGCAAACCGATCTCGGAACCCAAAATGTACTTTCCGAAAGGTGTCGTATTTGAAGAAAACGGAAAGTTCGGCGTGATGGACGCATCCGGAAAAGTCAAGCTGGAAGCGACTTACGACTACATTGAAGAAATCAATCAAGGTATTTTCAAACTTAGGGAAAAGCGAAAATTCGGCCTTTATTTTATGTCCGAAAACAAAACTATCGCGCCAAAATTCGATCATATCGACCCCAATCTCGAAGCTTATCGGAAACAAAGCAAAATCGATTTCAATAACGACGGTACGATCTATAAAATCCAGACACCAGACAAAACCCGATTCGAAACTATTGGAGAGGAACAACACGACTCATTTTCATCATGGTCGAAATACACCGAAAACAACAAGGATTTTGGGCTTGCTGACAGTTTGTGGAACAAAGTTACGCCTGCGGTTTACAAAGATATTTACGCGATTGGCCGCGACCACTTCGCGATTGTGTCGAAAGAAGGCACGGGCGTGATTTCCAAAAGCGGGAAAATTATCCTAAAACCCGAGTTTGCCGTAGTACAAAAACTGTCAGAAAATGGCGCGACAGCATTTTTCGCAGCGTCCAAAAGCGACAGATTCGGAATTTTCGATGCTTCGGGAAAACAGATCTTCCCATTTTCTTACCAATACCAGGATTTTCTTGTAAGCGATTCGCAAAAAACCTACCTATTGGTCTACAATAAGGAATTTCCGGAAAAACGACTAATAAGGCTCGATTCGGAAGGCGCGACCATTTTGGCCGAAAATCTTTACAGCGCGACAGTCAACCAAAACCGTGAGATTATTTTCACGACGTTGCGATACAAGCACGGCTTCGTCGACCTTGAATCGGGAAAAGTTGTGCCAGCACAATTCGACAAATATTTGTTTGGGAAAGATCACATCATCGTCCAGAAAAACGGGAAATTCGATTCTTATCTCGATTCCGATTTCGAACTGAAACCGCTCGTTCAGTCTTTCGACGAAGTGATCTCGAATCATTGGAATTACATTTTTACCCAAAACGGAAAACAGGGAATTCTGCGCCAAGACTTTAAAATCGAAAATTTCCGCCACGACAATATCGAATCGGCGGTGAGGTTTGCGTCCAAAAATTATTTTACCGAACGCGATTTCGAGATCGGCTCGCGTTACTTTCGTTTTTCGGATAATCCAAACGGCTCCAAAGTCGGGATCATAGCTTCCGACGGAAAAATCATCGTCAAAAACGATTTTTACGACGCTGTGGAATTTCCTGTTTATGGCGAAAAATCGCAGCTTCCGAATTATCTCGAAAAGTATCGAAACGCTTTTTTTGTCGGAACAAGGAATTTGGACAAAGCCAGGATTTCGGTCGATCTGATTCCGCTTGACGGAAAAACCAAAATCCGTCTTGAAGCGCCGATCGATTGGAAGTTTTCACTGACCGACATTTCAGAAAGCGGACTGATCCTGGTTCGCGACAAAGATTCGACAACTTTTTACGACCTCGAAACCGGAAAACGGAAATTCTCGATTGCCGAGCCTTTTCTCAATGTCGACACTTCCGGCGGCTATTCGAACGTTCCTGCCGGGAACAACAATTACCAAAGTAGCGAAAGCAGATTCCAGAAATACTCGTTCGACGGAATGTTGCTGCTGGACACGATCACGAAGGTTTATGTGGCGCAAAAGCTGTTTTCAAAACAGAATTTCATCGTTCGGAAAAATGGCAGATATGGAATCGCGAACATTCGAAAAAACCTTGTCGTTCCAAAGATTTACAAGGAAATCATTCCTGTTGACGACAACTATTTCGCGTGCCGAAAAAACGAACTTTACGGATTGATCGATGCCAATGGAATTGTCCAGATCGACTTTCTGTATGACAAACTTTCTTATGTCGCCGACAATTCCAATACGTCTAAAAACGCGTTTTTCCTGACTTCCAAAAATGGCAAATACGGACTTTTGAGCCAAAACCTCAAACAGATTCTCGACGAGGAATTCACCGAAATCTCCGTTGGAAGAAAGCTTATCGCTGCCGAAAAAGATGGTTTCCTGTATGCTTTCGAACCAACGGGAAAACTTGTCTGGAAGAACAAAAAGGACGATTCCATTTCCCGCTTGAGCGACATGAAGAGTTTCATAGACTATAACAGCGATTTGAGATTTTGGCGGACCAAACCGGATGTCGACGAAATACGATTCGCGGCCGACCGACACAGAAATCCGCGTCAATTCTGGTCATTCAAACTTACCGAAGAAACGCTTCCGAATGGCGTGAACCAATTCTCCAGAACCTACAAATCTGGCGGTTACACGAAAATGTTTTACATAACTTTTGACGGAAAAAAGTACGGCCTTTCGGATAAAAACCTCAAAACGATCATCGCGCCACAATACGATCAGGTCAGCCAGATAATCGATTCGCGATTGGTGATCGTCACAAAAAACAAACTTGAAGGCGTAATTGATTTTTCGGGTAAAACCATAATTCCTTTTCTGTACGATTCGATTGATTACGACGAAAGCACCCAGCTTTTCGAATGCCAGAAAAACGAACGATCGACTTTTCGTACTGAGTTTGACGTTGTCGTAGGTAAAAGAAGGTTTTAGTTTTAGATTTTTGTCTGATAGCATATCGGCCCAAATCTGTGAAAATCAAAAAGCGAAGCGAAAAATCCGTGTGATAGGTGCAAATCCGTGACCCGAGCAACGCGAACTGGCCGAAGGCAAAATCAATAAGCAAAGCGAAAAT
>JBCNQO010000290.1:0-3885 GCA_039592825.1 Flavobacterium sp. | reverse complement strand
CCAATGTGTGCCGAGCTGAAACGTTCCCTCGGTCTTTACGAAAAATACAAGCAAGAAAACGAGTTCAGCCCGAATTGGGGTAAGGACAGAGCCGAAATGCTCGTGGCCGAATGTGGCAAAAAGTAATCTTATTCGCCTAAATTAGCCGATATGAAAACCGGACTGAGCATAATTCCCCGCCTGATTCTCCTGGGAACTGGCATCTTTTTCCTGATCCTTTTCCTGAACTGGACTTTTGGCCATCCGCCGACGCTTTCGATCAAACTGCTTTGGATGTATCTCTACACTTTGGCCTACAGTTTCGGGCTGTATTTTTCGAACGCGGCCGTTTTTCAATTCCTCGACAGAAAGTTCGAGGGACGAAGATTTGACATCAGAAGGATCGTTTTGGGATTCGTGCTCTCGTTCACGGTTTCGCTTGGAGTGGTTTTCTTGTTGCGGGTTTTTGAGGACGTCGTGATCAGGCAAAAGTCGTTCGCCGAATTCTTCGCACACGAGACGCCGGCCAATTATGTGTTCGCCATCGGGATCACGTTCTTCATCACTTTGTCGGCTTATGCCATCGGATTTTACAAAGCTTACAAAGAGAATCAGGTCAAGGAACAGCAGCTCATCGCGGGCACGGCATCGGCACAATTCGAAAGCCTCAAGAACCAGATTGATCCACACTTTTTGTTCAATAGTCTGAACGTGTTGAGTTCGCTAATTGAGGAAAATCCAGACGCGGCTCAAAAGTTTACCACTTCATTGTCAAAAGTGTATCGGTACGTACTTGAACAAAAGGATAAAGAGTTGGTGAGTGTAGAGGAAGAACTTTCGTTCGCCAAAACCTACATGAACTTGCTCAAGATGCGATTCGAGAATAGCATTTATTTCGAACTTCCAACGGCGATTCCAGATGCCGATTCCAAAGTCGTTCCGCTGTCTTTGCAACTGCTTCTCGAGAATACGGTCAAGCACAATGTCGTGAGCGAGCAGCGTCCGTTGAAGATCAGGATTTACATCGAGGGCGATTACCTGTGTATCGAAAATGAACTCCAGAAAAAAGAAGTGCTTCAGGACAGGAAAGGCGTCGGATTGCAGAATATCGTGAACCGATACGCAATTTTGACCCGAAGAAAAGTGGTCATCGAGCCAAAAGACAAGACATTCACCGTCAGGATTCCGATCCTGACCAAACAAATAACCGTTATGGAAACACAATTCAACGAAGAACAGACGAGCTACTATCACGCTCAGAAAAAGGTCGCCCAGATCAAGGAATTCTACGGAAACCTTATGGCGTACGTGATTTTTATCGGAGGTTTGGCCATCCTGAACCTCGCGACATCGCCAGGTTATCTCTGGTTTTTATGGCCGGCCGGAGGATGGGGAATCGGCGTTCTGATACACGCGGCCAAGACTTTCGACTACATGCCATTTTTGGGCAATGACTGGGAAGAGCGAAAAATCAAGGAACTCATGGACAAGGACAAAACCAAAAAATGGAACTGATGGAGACCAATCCGAACTTCAAGAACACGCTCGAGTATCGCAAAGCGCGCCGTCAAGCCCGGGAAATACGCGGTTTTTACATTCACCTGACGATCTATTGCATCGTGATTCCGGTGATCATTGCAATCAATTTCATCTTCGTGCCCGACTTTTACTGGTTTCCGTTCACCGTTTTCGGCTGGGGAACCGGATTGCTGTTCCATTTCATGGAAGTCAAGAAATTTACGCCTTTCATGGGCAAAGGTTGGGAAGACAAAAAGATTCAGGAGCTCATGGACAAAGAAAAATCGAACTACGAAAAATTCAAGCAAAATCAGTAATCATGGAAAAGTATAGTCAGGATCCAGCCGAGGAAATGCGGTATGTCCGTGCGCAGAAGCGCGTAAAGGCGATTTCCGGCTTTTATAAGCACTTGACTGTGTACGTAATCATCAATGCGGGGTTTCTTGTCGTAAACGCGCTAAATGCAAGCGACGGCAAATCTTTCTTTTCATTCGGCAATTTCTCTATGGCGATTTTCTGGGGAATCGGACTTTTGGTTCATGCCTTGAGCACTTTTGGAGCCGGAATGTTTTTGGGATCGGATTGGGAAGAAAAGAAGATCCGTGAAATCATGGAAAAAGACAAGCGCCAAGGGAAAAAGTGGGAGTGAAGTACTCAGTTTTTAAATCTGGTAAATAACTTTAGGTAAGAAGTTTCAACTAACAATCAATCAAAAATATAAATCGAATTGAAAACCATTATAATCGAAGACGAGAAACCGGCGGCAAGACTGCTTCAGCGCAAATTGGAAAAACTGGGAATCACTGCAGAAGTCATGCTGCATTCGGTTCAGGAATCGCTCGATTGGTTTTCGCAAAATCAGCATCCGGATCTGATTTTTCTGGACATTCAATTGTCGGACGGACTTTCGTTCGAAATCTTCGAGGCTGTGGAAATCAAAAGCGCGGTAATCTTTACGACGGCTTATGATGAATACGCGCTCAAAGCATTCAAATTAAACAGTATAGATTATTTACTTAAACCGATAGATGAAGATGATTTGGAAGTCGCGGTAAGTAAATTCAAGGCGCGTTTGCCAAAACAGGAATCGTCTAATTTCGACTTTGACCAAATCCGGAAACTGCTCGCAAATCCTTTCGAGCGAAACTACAAACAGCGTTTTACGGTCAAAATCGGCCAACATCTCAAAGTGATTCCGGTAACCGAAATCGAGTGCTTTTACAGCGAAAACAAAGGCACGTACATCCATACGTCAGACAATCGCGACTACCTGATCGAATCGACTCTGGAAGTGTTGGAAGGCGAACTCGATCCGGCACAATTCTTCCGGGTGAGCCGCAAATTCATCGTGTCGCTCCAGGCCAGCCGGGAAATCGTCATGTACAGCAACTCTCGCCTAAAGGTCATTCCGCCAACCTACAAAGCCGACGAAGTGATCGTAAGCCGCGAAAAAGTGGGCGATTTCAAGCAATGGATCGGTTAAATCGGCAGTTTGTGGTGAAGTGAAACCATGATCTGCGATTTCGAATCGTTCTCGAGCATTTGGTTCATCCAGCCCAATTGCACGGCGAAATTGTCGGTGAATTTGAAGCCTGCGCCAAGGTAGATGCGGTCTCGGTCGAAAACACTCGGATAGTCGTCGGTCTTTTTCCCGTGGATGAAAATCTCATTGTATAAAGCGATGTAAGCCGCATTCTTGGTCATTGCGGGCTTGTTGAGCGGAATGTCCAGAAAAAGGCAATAGCGGTAGCGCGTGTTGAAATCGCGGCCTTCCACAAAGCGTTGCTCGTATCGGAATCTGTGTCGGAAGAAAAATCTCAAAACGCTTTGATTCAGCATCATTTCCTGGTAAATGCGGTTTTCGCGCCCCGGATTGTCTGGTGTATCTTCGGCTTCTGTCAAAACATAAGCATAGCCGATTGTCGCATTGAAATTGTCTGCAACCTGATATTTCACGCCACTTCTCAAGAGTAATTGCTGCAAATCTCCGCCAAGATTGTGATTCCGGTATTGGCCTTCGATGTCAAGTGAAAACTTCGAGTCCTTTGGTTTGATGTTGCCGAAATAAATGTACCAAGCGCCGGTTTTGTCGCTTTGTGAAAATGCCGAGAGTCCGCAGAATAAGAGGCTTGCGAGTGAGAGTTTCAGTTTCTTCATGCGGCAAAAGTAGCGGGATTTGTTCTTTTTCGGATTTGATTTCGCCAATTTTCTTAAAACACGCTGACAAGGTTGTTGAAGATGGAGGCAAAAAAAATCCCGAGCCTGAATGTCAAGCCCGGGATTCCTGTTTTTGGTGACTGCAATCTGCCGTACTTATTCAAAAAGCGACATGATTTCCTTTTTCGTTTTTCCTAGTTTCTGCTGCAATTTTCCCCACATCTCATCGTC
>JBCNQO010000029.1:0-8587 GCA_039592825.1 Flavobacterium sp. | reverse complement strand
TTTTGACGGAGTCGGAACCATCGTAAAACGGCTGTTCGAGATCGTAAAACCGACAAATGCTTACTTCGGTGAAAAGGATTTCCAGCAACTCCAGATCGTTAAAAAGCTCATTTCCAAGTACGGAATTCCTGTGAATATAGTGCCTTGCGCCATTTTTCGTGAACCAAACGGACTCGCGATGAGTTCACGAAATGAACGTCTGCCAAAGGAAATCCGCGAAAAAGCGGCTGTCATTTACAAAAGCTTACAGGCTGCCAAACAGCACTTTGGCACGAAATCTGTCAGTGCGTTGCGCGACTCGGTAAAACAAATGATTGAAGCGGAAGGTTTTGAACTTGAGTACTTTGAAATCGCCAGCGAAGAAACTTTGGTGCCCGTCGAAAAAACAGAAAATAACCTGAAATATCGTGCTTTCATTGCAGTATTCGCAAACGAGGTGCGTTTAATTGATACGGTTTCACTTAATTAATTACCTTTGCCCCCATGTTAGTACATGTTGTAAAGTCGAAGATCCACCGCGTTTCGGTAACCGGAGCCGATCTTAATTATATCGGAAGCATCACCATAGATGAAGCCCTTATGGAAGCGGCAAACATCATCGAAGGAGAAAAAGTTTCGATCGTGAATGTCAACAATGGCGAGCGTTTCGAGACGTATGCCATTACAGGAAACAGAAACAGCGGCGAGATCCAGTTGAATGGTCCGGCGGCTCGTAAAGTGCACAAAGGCGACATCATCATCATCATCGCCTACGGAATCCTCGAATTCGAAGAAGCCAAACAATTCAAACCAAGTCTCGTTTTTCCTAACGAGAAAGACAATTCCCTTACGTAATCTTGAAACAGCAGATAAGTAAATTCCTGTCTATAGTGCTGCCAATTGCACTAGGAATTTACCTTATCTATTACACCTACACGAGTTTTACGGCCGAACAGATCGACATGATCTGGACGCAGTTCCGCAATGCCGACTATTCCTATATATTCGTTGGTGCGTTGCTAGCGATTCTGGGCAATATTTCTCGCGCCTGGCGATGGAAATATCCGCTGGAGCAAATGGGCTACAAGACGTCTTTCCGGAACAATTTCCTGGCCATAAACGTTTGTTATTTGCTCAATCTTGCCATTCCAAAGTCGGGTGAAGTAAGCCGTGCGCTGCTTCTAAAGAAGTACGACGATGTGCCGTTCGACAAAGGTTTCGGGTCTATCGTAGCCGAAAGGATTCTCGATGTTATCATCCTTTTTATGTTCATGGTGCTGGCTTTTTTCATACAGTTCGACATTGTGAAAGCGTTCGTTCTGGATCAGATTCCACTTAACAGTTTATTGCTTTATGGCGGAATCGCTTTCGGTCTTTGTATGGTCGGTCTGTGGTTCTATCTTTATTCGAGCTCGAAGTTCATCCTGATGCTCAAAGACAAGGTTTCGGGCTTGAAAGAAGGCGTTTTCAGTTTGATGAAGATGGAAAAGAAATGGCAATTCATTGGCCATACGATCTTTATCTGGGCATCTTATCTGGCCACTTTTTATGTAACGATGTATGTTTTTCCGCAAACGGCTGTATTGTCTTTCGGGGCAGCGATTTCGGCTTTTGTTGTAGGAAGTATCGCAATCGGGTTTACCAATAGCGGCTTCGGAAGTTACCCGTTCCTGATTTCGCAAATCCTGTTTTTCTACTCGATAAGTAAGCCGATCGGAACGGCCTTCGGATGGATCGTTTGGTCGTCTCAATTCGTCGTGATCCTTATCTTCGGATTCGCCTCATTCCTTTTGCTTCCCGTACTGAATCGCAAGAAATCTTAGCGTTTTCACAATCGATTCGGTTTTCGCCTGACCGATTTATTTGCTATCTTGGACGCGAAACCAAAGACCTTATGAAAGCTTTCCTGACGTTTTTCGCCATCGCGTTCACAACGGCGTTCGCCTCGGCACAACACACGGTAATCGACACCGTCAAGTCCAAGAAACTCAATGCCGAACGCGAGATTAGCGTGGCACTTCCGCCATCTTACAAAAAAGACAAGACGCGAAAATATCCCGTTCTGATCTTGCTCGACGGCGAATATATGATGCCGGCTTTCACTGGCGCACTCGACTACGCGGCCTATTGGGAAGACATTCCAGAAATGATTGTTGTCGGCATAAGCCAGAACAAGAACAACGAAAGAGAAGCCGACTGCAAAGTCGACAAAGAAACCGGCTTGCCAGAAGATACGGGTAACAATTTCTTCGATTTCATCGGAACCGAACTTATCCCTTCGATTGAAAAAAAGTACAGAACCGCGCCTTTGCGACTCATCGCGGGTCACGACCTCACAGCAGGTTTCGCGAACTTTTTCCTTTACAAAGACGTTCCCGTTTTTGACGGATATATCTTGTTAAGTCCAGACATGCCTGCGGGAATGGAAGAACAGATTCCGGAGCGTCTGCAAAAGATCCAGAAGCCGCTTTGGTATTACCACTGTACGTCAGACGGCGATATCAGGAAACTTACCACAAACATCAAAAAGCTGGACGAAGCGGCAAAAGCGGTGAAACGTCCTGGCTTGAATTACTACTTCGACGACTTCAAAGGTGCGTCGCATTATTCTTTGGTTCTGTATGCGATTCCTAGCGCGCTTTACCAATTCTTCTCGGTTTATCAGCCTATTTCGTCGAACGAATTCAACGAGAAAATCATCAAGTTGGAACAAGGTTATGTGCAATATCTGATAGACAAATACGAGACGATCGAGAAAACCATGGGCATGAAAATGAAAGTGCGTCTTGGCGATTTCAAGGCGATCGAAGCCGCGCTGATCAAGAACAAAGCTTACAATGAGTTTGATCAGTTGGCGCAGTTGGCCGAGAAAAATTATCCAAAAACCATGCTCGCAGACTACGAAATGGGCATGATGTACGAGAAAAAAGGCGACAACGCACGAGCGATCAAATCTTACATGAGAGCTTACCAGATGCAGGAAGTTGGCGATCTTACCAAAGACATGATGATCAACAAAGCCGACGAGTTGAAGCGACAGTAATTTCTTCGATTACATCATATTCCTTAAACGCCAGAACCAGAATAAACGCCTAAAAACCTTCGATGTGGCAAAAGTAAAAACAGCCTTTTTCTGCCAGAACTGCGGTACGCAATACGCCAAATGGCAAGGCCAGTGCAATTCGTGCAAGCAATGGAACATGATTGTTGAAGAAATCGTCCATAAAGAGGAAAAGCCCGTTTGGCGCGCCTCGAACCACGAGACCAAACGTGCGGCCAAACCGTTGCGCGTTTCGGAAATCGATTCGGTAGAAGAATATCGTTTAGACAGTTCAGACGGCGAACTCAACCGCGTTTTAGGAGGCGGAATCGTTCCCGGATCGTTAATCTTGTTAGGAGGCGAACCAGGAATCGGGAAAAGTACGTTGCTGTTGCAGATCTCGCTCAAACTGCCTTATCGGACGCTTTACGTTTCGGGTGAGGAAAGCCAGAAACAGATCAAGATGCGCGCCGAAAGGATCAATCCGGCGAGCGACAATTGTTACATCCTTACCGAAACCAAAACCCAGAACATCTTCAAGCAAATCGAGGAAATCGAACCCGATATTCTAATCATCGACTCGATCCAAACCTTGCACACAGACTATATCGAAGCCTCGCCCGGATCCATTTCCCAGATTCGCGAGTGCACGGCCGAACTCATCAAATTCGCCAAAGAATCGAATGTTCCGGTAATTCTCATCGGACACATCGCAAAAGACGGAAACATCGCCGGGCCAAAGATTCTGGAACATATGGTCGATACGGTTTTGCAGTTCGAAGGCGACCGGAATCACGTTTACAGACTTTTGCGTTCGCTCAAAAATAGATTCGGTTCAACGGCCGAACTCGGCATTTACGAAATGCAAGGAAGCGGTTTGCGCGAAGTCTCGAATCCATCGGAAATTCTTATTTCGCACAAAGACGAAAATTTGTCGGGAACCGCGATTGCCGCCACTTTGGAAGGCATGCGTCCGCTCATGATAGAAATCCAGGCTTTGGTGAGCACGGCCGTTTACGGAACGCCACAAAGGTCGGCTACGGGTTACAACGCCAAACGTCTGAACATGATTTTGGCCGTTCTCGAGAAGCGCGCCGGGTTCAGATTGGGCACAAAAGACGTCTTTCTGAACGTCACTGGCGGAATCAATGTAGACGATCCGGCAATCGATCTGGCTGTCGTGGCCGCGATTCTGTCGAGTAACGAAGACATTCCGGTAAACAAAGATTGCTGTTTTGTGGGCGAAGTCGGATTGTCTGGAGAAATTCGTCCTGTGAATCGCGTCGACCAAAGAATCCAGGAAGCCGAAAAGCTAGGTTTCTCGCAAATATTTGTGTCCAAGTACAGTAAGATTTCCGTGAAGAACGTCGGAATCAAAATCAGCCTTGTCTCGCGCATAGAAGATGTCGCCAGCGAATTGTTTGGTTAACATTTCTTAACATTTTAAAGCTTATATTTAGTGTTTATTTGCGTCTGATGAAGAAAAGCACGAAAAAGAAAATCTACATTTCGATCGGTTCGTTTTTTGCCTTGATCGTCCTGGCATTGGTGGCCGTTTTTATTTTTCGCGACCAATTGCTAGACAAAGCCATAAACAAAGTATCGGACAAAATCTCAGAAGATTACGACAGCGATTTCTCGATAAAAAATGCCGAATTCACGGGTTTCAGCTCGATTCGCATGGAAAACATATTGCTTGTTCCAAAAGGTAAAGACACGCTTTTCAACGTAAAATCTTTAGACACCGAAGTCAATTTCTGGAAGCTTTTCGCCGGCGATCTGCAATTGGGAAGATTGACCGTAAAAGACGGTTTTATCCAATTAGTCAAAAATGCCAATGGCAAGAATTTCGAGGCTTTCCTGCATCCGAAAAAAGACGAAGACGAAATCCAGACGAACGAACCAAAGAACTACGCCAAACTCGGTTATAGAATCCTGAATCGTGTTTTGAATCTTGTTCCCGAGAATATGGAACTCGAAAACGTGGCGCTTCGCATGGACGATATGGGACGAAAGGTCACGATGAAAATGGCCAAACTCGAGCTCAAGGACAAAAAGTTGCGCACGACAATCGACGTGACAACGAACACTTTTGCCCAGAAATGGGAAATCTCGGGCTTTGCCGATCCTCGCGACAAAAAGACAGATCTGCGTTTTTATTCTACCGATACGTCGGGAATCAAAGTGCCTTGGGTTGATGAAAGGTACAATTTGAAATCTGGTTTCGATTCCATCCGATTGAAAGTAGACGACATCGATTACAGTGGTGGCGAAATGAAGATCGACGGTTTCAGCTCTATCGCGAATTTGCGTGTGAACCATCCGAAAATCGCTTCGAAAGACGTCGTGATCGAGAACGCCCAATTCGACTATCATTTTCTGTTTGGTGCCGATTTCGTGGCGGTCGACAGTTCGTCAACGGCGGTTCTGAACAAGATCAAATTTCATCCTTTCGCTTCTTACGATGTCTCTGGAGATACGATCTACAAAGTTAAAGTCGACATTCCGAAAATGCAGGCACAGGATTTCATAACCTCATTGCCAAAAGGACTTTTCACGCATTTCGAAGGCATGGAAGCGACCGGCGCATTCGACTACAAACTCGACTTCGCCTACAACAAGAACAAGCCGAACAAAACGGTTTTCGACGTAAAACTCAACCGCGACAATCTCAAGATCGTGAAATACGGTGAAGCCGACTTGGCCAAACTCAACGGCAGTTTCACGTATCGCGCCATCGAGAACGGCAAGCGTTTGCGTCCGATTCTGGTGAATCCGGTAAATATTTATTACACGCCTTTGGACCAGATTTCGCCTTACCTGAAACGAGCGGTGCTCACGACCGAAGATCCGTCTTTCTACAATCACCGCGGGTTTATAAGCGATGCTTTCCGTCAGTCGATCGTCCAAAACATCAAAACCAAAAGATTTGCCAGAGGCGCGAGCACGATCTCTATGCAATTGGTCAAGAACGTTTTCCTGACGCGTGAGAAAACCTTGTCGCGAAAACTCGAGGAAATCCTCATGGTTTACATCATGGAGAACAATCACATCGTGAGCAAGAACCGCATGTATGAGGTTTACCTGAACATCATCGAATGGGGACCGAATGTATACGGAATTGGCGAAGCGTCGCTGTTCTACTTTTTGAAACATCCGAGCGAACTCAACCTGAACGAGTCGCTTTTCCTGGCGAGCATCATCCCGAAACCCAAGAAATTCATGTGGCAATTCGACGGTGAAGCGACCTTGAAACCTTATTTGGTGCGCCACAATTCGTCTTTGAAAAATACCATGATGAGACGTGGTTGGCTAACGCCTAATGACACTACGGCTCAAACCAAGAAAGTAGTGCTTTACGGCGCGGCGCGTGCCTATGTGAAGAAGGAAGACGAGAAAATCATCAATGTGGACACTTTGTCGATAGACGAGTTCGATTTTTAACGGTTTTTCTCCAAATCGCGTAGTTTGTCGTAAACCAGATTGCTTTCGAAACCTTTCCTAAGCAGGTAATCGCAGAACTTTTTGCGTTTGGCCTGGGTGATTTCTCCTACAATCGATTCCCAATTTCTTTCGGCGGTTTCTTCAAAAGTTGTCAAATATTCTTCGGGCGAAATGTTTCTTAACGCTGTGGTAACGTTGCGTTGTGAGATATTTCGGGCTTTGAGTTCGTTCGTAATGCGAATTTTCCCCCATTTCTTGATGCGGTGCTTGCCTCGCGCAAAGGCGATTGCGAACCTTTCTTCGTTGAGAAAGTTGTGTTCGATAAGATGCCCAACGATGTGATCGATTGCCTCGGGAATCATAGACATAGTGCGGAGTTTGCCCACAACTTCATCGTGGCATCTTTCCTGATAAGCGCAATACGATTCCAGCTTTTGGCGCGCTTCGTCTACCGTGTACGTTTTGCGATATTCGAAATTTCCGTGTGACATTCTGAAATGTTAATAATTACGAAACATAAAATTATTGACAGTTAGCTATTTAGCCTTAAATTTGTCGTCCCGTGGTTAAACACGGGAATATTTTTCGAATATACGCCGTAAACTGAGTCTAATACAAAAACAAAAACGCCCAACTTCATGAAACTTAAACTACTATTTTTAGTCCTGGGATATCTATGCCTTGGCGAGATTGCTTATGCTCAGTCCATTTGGGACAACCCGATCACTGGAACTAATCCAGGACTAACGAACCCTTTCACTACCGGACAGACCGTAGATCCTAACATTACGGTTTCAGGTATTGGACGCTCAGCACTCGTTACAGGGCAAAACGCCAACGATCGATATAATACAGCTGGTTGGAATACAACTGCAATTGACTTAAATCGCTACATTAGTTTTACGCTTACCCCTAATTCAGGTAGCCGAATTAACTTTGTAAGTTTCGTTTATTCGGGACAAGCATCAGGAACTGGGCCTGGAAGTTTCGCTGTAAGATCAAGTGTAGATGGTTACTCCACAAATCTCGCAACACCTGGCGCTGGCGGAACAACAGTCTCCTTAACCGGAGCTGCTTATCAAAACATTACGGTCCCGATTACGTTTCGAATCTATGCTTGGGGAACTACTAATGCCGGAGGAACTTTCAGTATAAATGATTTTACTTTCAACGGAACAACCATAAACGGTTTCGTGACTACACAGGACGGTCCGTGGACAACAGGCGCGACCTGGGTTGGTGGCGTTGCCCCGACTTCGGCTCAAAATGCCACGGTTCGCCACATCGTAACCGACAACACAGGAATCACGAGAAACGCAGGAGTTTTCACCACGATCGATGCTGCCGGATCGCTTACGGTTTCGGGAAGTTTTACCAACAACGGCTCAACAACCGTAGACGGAGCCTACATCGCGGCCTCGGCAACCACAAATGCCGCTGGATCGACGTTTCGCGTAAACGGAACGCTCCAAATGAACACAGGCGGAACTTTCGTCACAAACAGCCCAACTTACGGCAGTGCGTCGAACCTGAACTATAGTTCTGGCGGTACTTTTGGTCGCGGTCTGGAATGGACGGCGGCTACGGGAACGATCGGTACAACGACTGGTTATCCGAACAACGTCAACCTTAGTAATAATACGACACTCAATTATATCAACGGCGCTTCGGGAAGTGTCGGTAACAAATCGATCGCCGGAAATCTGGATATCGCCACAGGATCGACTTTCGAAATGAACTCTGGCGGACTTTCGCCAGGCGGATTCCTTACCGTAAACGGAAATGTCCTATTGAACGGAACTTTGGCTCTTGGACCGAATGTGGGCGACGACTTGAAACTCGGGAACAATTTCACCGTAAACACCGGAACTTTCACGCACAACAACAGACGCGTTTACTTCATCAAAAACGGAACTCAGGATGTTTCGTCGACGAACGCACTCACGATTCCTTACATTGTTTATCAGCCGGTCACGGGAAATACAACCGTGAGAAACATCGGTCCCAACACGATTACCGTAAGTGCGCCAGCGGGCGCTGCCGCTGTTCATCGTCGCCGAGGACCTCAAGAACGGCCGCCTGGTGGACGCCGCGCCCGGCCTGCGCCCACTCGACGACGTGATC
>JBCNQO010000289.1:0-3888 GCA_039592825.1 Flavobacterium sp. | reverse complement strand
GTGGCCTATTACCCGGTAGCTTTGACGGGATTTAACCACGATGTTGTCGCGAACGGCAACAGTCAGGCGAATACTTCGACTACCACCACTATCGATTTTTCGAACGAATTCTATTCTGCAGATTTTGTTCCAACCACGCCTTACAACGGAACTTCAGCGGCGATAGTAGGCGGTGGATTGCCGGCCAATGGTCAGGTTGCGAGTGCAGTTACAGCGGGCGTCACTTATCAGTTGGCCGATTATTCTTCGGCGAATTCTTTGTTGATCAGGCCACTTACCTCTGCAACCGGGACTTTGGGTTTTACACAGCAGTACACGGCCAATTCGGTCTACATCCTTTGGGTAGCAACAGAATCTCAGGCGAGTACGGTTGGCGTCACTATCAATTTTGGGGACGGAACTTCTCAGGCGGCCTCGAACCAGATCGCTTACGATTGGGTAGGTGGAACAACCGGAATCGCGCTAAGTGGCTTGAGTAGAGTAGGTTCAGGAAATACGCAATGGGCGCAACTCAATGAATTTTCAGAACTCGGCGCTTGTAAGTTGTTCGAGAAGAAGATCGATCTTTTAGCAGCAAACCAAGCGAAACCTATTACGGGGCTCACTTTCAGCTATTCGCCTTCTGGGGAATACCAGTCGCTAGTGGTTTTTGCAGTGAACGTTTTTGGCGAGCCTTATCTGGGAGTGAACTCGAATGTGAAGAACCAGGTGTCAGTTTACCCGAATCCTTCGAGCGATGTTTTCAACGTGAAATCGGATATTGGCGTAAAGAGTATTTCGGTTTCGAACGCGGTCGGACAAAAAATCAAAAGTTCGGAGTCAGGAAAGATTTCACTTTCGGAATTCACGCCAGGCTTGTATTTTCTGGAAATTTCGTTTGAAAACGGACTTTCCGAAACTCGAAAAATCGTCAAAAAATAAAAAAGAAAGCGGAGCACAAAACTCCGCTTTTTTTATCCCTTAAAGTCAGCCGACAAAGAGTTGACGCAATACCGTTGGCCGGTTTCGGTTGGGCCGTCGTCAAAAACGTGCCCGAGGTGGCTGCCGCAGTTCGCGCACAAAATCTCGGTTCTGATCATGCCGTGAGACGTGTCGTTCACATATTCGATCTTGCCCGGGAGCGCTTCGTCGAAAGATGGCCAGCCACAATGCGAATTAAACTTGGAGTCGCTTTCGAAAAGCGGTTCGTCACAAGCGCCGCATGCATAAGTGCCGTTCTCGAAATGCAGATTGTATTTACCGGAATGCGCAAATTCAGTGCCTTTTTGGCGAAGGATGCGGTAGCGCTCCAACCCAAGTTCCTGTTTCCATTGCTCTTCTGGTTTGCTTACGTTGTACTTCATTGTCGTCGTGATGTTTAGATTGGGTAGGCTTTATTTCACAGGCACGAATTTTATGCTTACGGAATTGGTGCAGAAACGCTGTCCTGTGGTTTCACTCGGGCCGTCGTCGAATACGTGTCCCAAATGTCCTCCACATTTTGCGCAAGTCACTTCTGTTCGGGACATTCCGAGAGAATTGTCGGTGTGATAGTTTACCGAACCTTTTATGGCCTGGTCAAACGATGGCCAACCGCAGTCCGATTTGAATTTTGTGTCGGAGTTGAACAATTTGTTGCCACAGGCGGCGCAGACATAGTAACCTTTTTCAAAATTGTCGACATATTCACCCGTGAACGGACGCTCAGTTCCTTTTTCCCTCAACACATGATATTGTTCGGGTGTAAGCTCTTTTTTCCACTCTTCATCGGTCTTGAGGACTTTTCCTTTCGGATTGGCCGACTTGGAATTTTCTGTGGACTTTTCCTTTTGTTGCGACTGACACGAAAGCATCGTCAGCATCGCCATTAAAAATAGTATCTTTCTCATAATCAGTTGTTTTTGATGAAGTCTATCGTACGTTCGATGACTTCCGGATCGCCCAGTATCTTGCGATGTCCGAGACCTCGAGTGAGCAACAGTTCCGCATTTTCTAGGTGTTCGTGAATGTGGATGGCACATTTTACGGGCACTTCGTCATCGTCGTTGTCGTGTATCACGAAAACCGGAATCTTGACTTCCTTTGCCGCTATATACGCAGAATAACTTTCCATGGTTTCGCCCTGGAATCCGGCCTCGAAATGGGCGCGTAAACGGTCGACAAGTTTAGTTTTGAGTTGCATCCGGTTCACGAAATCCAGCAAGATGTCGCTTACTTTATCGCCACTTCCGATAACCGTAAGCCGATCGATCCTGAGTCCGCGTTTTACCGCATTCAGTAAAGACATACCACCGAGTGAGTGACCCACGGCGGCTTCAAAAGGTCCGAATTGTTTCTCGATTTCCAGAACCGAAGCGATGAATTCGGGCATCAATGTTGTACTTCCTGGCGATTTTCCGTGAGCCGGAGCGTCGAAGCTCACCGTTGAAAAACCTTCTTCGGTAAGGCGTTCAGCAATCTTAACGAGTTGCGTGCCGCGTCCTGACCAGCCGTGAACCAAAAGCACTTTGCGATCGGATTCTCCAAAGTTGTAAACGACGATTTCCTTGTTTATTGCAGGCACGAAAATCTTGGTCTGCACACTTTTCGCGTCCATCTCGATTTCCCTTTTCGGGATTCTGTGACGGATTGGCGTGGTGAAAAGCCGGGCTGCGAACTTCGTGAGTAAATTGGGCGAAATCGATTGCAAAAATTTAGCGGTATAAATGATAAGCCTTGGAATCTTCAATGAACTAGAGCGCTTCTTCGCCTTTTTTGCCATATCGCTAAATTTTACCGCAAGTTATGACAAGGGTAGATTTTTTAATAAATTGAAACTCATAAATAATCCCTAAAAATGAATCAAACCCGCATAGTCATTGAGAATGTCAAACCGCAACTCGACTCTGGAGCTTTTGCCGTAAAGCGAGTTCCCGGCCAGAAAGTGCACGTTACCGCCGATGTATTTTCGGACGGGCACGACGTGGTGGAATGTTGCGTAAAATACAAACACGAAAAAGATCGAAAATGGAGTGAAGTCCGCATGAATCCTACAGAAAATGACGCTTGGGAAGCCGAATTTACTGTGGAAAAGCAAGGCAATTATACTTATTTCGTAGAAGGTTGGGTCGATTATGCGCTCAACTGGCAACACGGAACCGAGCGAAAGATACAGGACAACCAGCACGTGAAGTCCGAATTGCTCGAAGGAGCCGAGTATGTGAAGGATGTCTTGAAAGTCGCCGACAAATCCGAGAAGGACTATCTCAAGAAAGTGGCCAAGGCTTTCGCCGATGAAAAGCAGTACGACCAAGCCGTAAAAGAAGCGGTTTCGGACGAATTGCACCATATTTTCAAGCGCAACCCGATCCGTTTTCTCGAGAACAAATCGGTTGAACTTCAGGTTTATGTCGACAGGCCGAAAGCTCTGTTCAGCACTTGGTACGAGTTTTTCCCAAGATCGGCATCGTCTGAAGAAGGGAAACACGGCACTTTCAAGGACTGCGAAAAATTGTTACCGCGAATTGCCCAAATGGGTTTCGACACTTTGTATTTTCCGCCGGTTCACCCGATTGGAGAAGTCAACAGAAAAGGCAAAAACAATGCGACCAACGCCGAAAAAGGAGATGTCGGTTCGCCTTGGGGAATCGGTTCGCAGCACGGCGGGCACAAGTCGACGCATCCCGAATTGGGAACAATCGACGATTTCAAATCGCTGGTACAATCGGCTAAATCACTTGGCATAGAAGTCGCGATGGACTACGCTTTACAGGCAGCGCCCGATCATCCTTATGTGAAAGAACACCCGAAATGGTTCAAATGGCGTCCCGACGGAACGGTCCAATACGCCGAGAATCCGCCCAAAAAATACCAGGACATCCAACCGATCTATTTCGAGTCCGAAGACTGGAAAAAGCTTTGGAAAGAATT
>JBCNQO010000288.1:0-3898 GCA_039592825.1 Flavobacterium sp. | reverse complement strand
CATACCTTTTGAAATACGATTCAGTTCACGGCCGTTTCAACGGAGAAGTGGAAGTGAAGGAAGGAAAATTGTACGTGAACGGAAAGCACATCCGCACAACAGCCGAAAAAGATCCTGCAACTTTGAAGTGGGACGAAGTAGGAGTGGACGTGGTTGCAGAATGTACAGGTATTTTCACGACTATCGAAACTGCTCAGGCTCACATTAAAGGTGGAGCGAAGAAAGTGATCATCTCGGCTCCGTCTGCAGATGCTCCAATGTTCGTTATGGGCGTAAACCACACAGAAGTTAAAGCTACAGATACTGTGATCTCTAACGCTTCTTGTACTACGAACTGTTTGGCTCCATTGGCCAAAGTCTTGAACGACAACTTCGGAATCATCGAAGGGTTGATGACGACTGTTCACGCATCGACTTCAACTCAAATGGTAGCCGACGGCCCATCTAGAAAAGACTGGAGAGGCGGACGCGCAGCCAGCGTAAACATCATCCCGTCTTCTACAGGAGCTGCGAAAGCGGTTGGAAAAGTTATTCCATCGTTGAACGGAAAATTGACTGGTATGTCTTTCCGCGTTCCTACGATCGACGTTTCTGCTGTAGATTTGACCGTGAGATTGGAAAAAGAGACTTCTTACGAGGAAATCATGACCGTTTTGAAGAAAGCTTCAGAAACGGACTACAAAGGAATCCTTGGTTATACAGAAGATGACGTGGTTTCTCAAGACTTCGTTGGCGATTCACGCACTTCTATCGTTGACGCCAAAGCTGGTATCGGCTTGAACGCGAACTTCTTCAAGATCGTTTCTTGGTACGACAACGAGTATGGCTACTCAAGCAAATTGATCGACCTTGCGGTTCACACTGCGGGCTTGAAATAATTACCGATAAGAATCCCGTTTGGAAACAGGCGGGATTTCTTGTCTTTTATAGTCTGGATTTTCTGTTGGGATTGTACTGCGAAAACCAATTCCAAACCAAAGAAAAACCAGTCTCATTATAACACAAACCAAACTACCGGACGAGTCTTGAATCTCGAGGTGCGCATCCGGGAAAAAACCAACCATTGACCCAATGAAATTATTAGTAGACAGTGGATCGACCAAAGCAGACTGGATCGCTATTGACGACGCCGGCAAGGTTTTGTTCACCACACAATCGCTTGGGGTGAATCCAGAAGTGCTAGGAAAGGAAGAGGTAATTGCCCGCCTTGACGACCGTTTCGACATTTCCCACAACAAGAAAAGCGTGACGCATCTGTATTTTTACGGTGCAGGTTGCGGAACCGAGCGCATGAGAAGTTTTCTCGCCGGAATTTTCAAGGACTATTTCCCGAACGCCAACATTTCGGTAAACGAAGACACTTACGCCGCCGTTTACGCCACGACTCCAAAGAACGACAAAGCTGTCGTTTGCATCTTGGGAACGGGCTCGAACTGCAGCTACTTCGACGGGAAGGAATTGCACCAAAAAGTGCAGTCGTTGGGCTATATTGCCATGGACGACTGTAGCGGAAACCGCTTCGGACGCGAATTGATCCGTTCGTACTACTTTGGAAAAATGCCCGAAAATCTCGCCAAGGAATTCGAGAAAGTGCACAACCTCGATCCGGACGTGATCAAACACAATCTTTACAAAGAGCCGAACCCGAACGCTTATCTGGCTACTTTCGCGAAGTTCCTCATCCAGCACAAAGACGACGCTTTCTGCAAGAAGCTCATCTACGCGGCCATGGAAGATTTCGTGGAATTGTACATCAAGCAATACGACGAACACAAAACTGTTCCGGTACATTTCATCGGATCGATCGCTTTCTACCTCAGAGAAGAATTGAAGGAAGTACTCCAGAAGCACAACATCAAGATCGGGAATGTTTTGCGTCGCCCTATCGATGGGTTGATCGCTTATCATTCGCTTAATTAGTGCCTGAGTGCCTGAGTGCCTGAGTGCCTGAGTGCAAATTTCGATTTTTGGCAGACAATGTCAAAAGAGTACATAAAATTCACAAAAAAGCCAGTCTGTATCGATTGGCTTTTGTTTTAAATAGAAAGGTCAGATTCGATGGACACGAACAGAAGAAAAACAAACAAATTATGGACACTAAAAATTTAGCTGAAACAGATAGTATCATATTTGATTTGGACGGCACGCTTTGGGATGCGTCCGAATCGTGCTCGAACGCTTGGAACAGAACATTGGAGGCATTCGGCTTTGAGCAGCATCGGGTCGACCAGGCTGTGATCCGTTCTTTTTCGGGTATGAAAATCGAGGATATCTTCGAGAAACATTTCGGTTTCATCCCTCAAAAAAGTCACGAAACTATTCTGGAATCCTACAGGAAAGACGAAAGTTATTTTATGCGCGAATCCGGAGGTAAATTGTTCCCGAACGTTCGCGAGACATTGGAAATACTAAAAAAAGACTACAAGCTTTACATCGTAAGCAATTGTCTTTCGGGTTATATCGAAAATTTTATCGCATTCCATAATCTTGAAGATTTGTTTACCGATTTCGAATCCTCGGGAAACACCGGAAAACCAAAAAGCGACAACATCAAGCTAATCGTGGAAAGAAACTCCATGCAAAACCCTATTTATGTAGGCGACACTATTTGGGATTTTGAAGCTGCCCAGAAAGCGAACATTCCCTTTGTATATGCAATTTACGGATTCGGCGATGTCAAAACGGCCAAACATAGAATAGAGGGTATTTCAGAGCTACAAATGTTACTACAAACCCAACCGAATCTATAGAAAAAGCTGTGACAAAAACAACGGGGGCTTTCTCAGAAACTCCAAAAAAAGCAAAAACCCAATCAGCAACTGATTGGGTTTTCTTTTAAGTATAGTCTCCGGTACTCAGGAACTCAGTTACTTCCTCGCGATCATCGAAATCTCGACAGTTACCCCCTTAGGCAAACCGGCCACTTGCACGGTTTCTCTCGCCGGCGCTGTCTTCTCGTCGAGATAACTTCCGTAAACCGCGTTGATTTTGGCAAAGTCGTTCATGTCCATAATGAAGATCGTGGTTTTTACTACGTTCTCGAACGTCATGTCGGCCGCTTCCAGAACCGCTTTCATGTTTTCCATCACTTGTCTGGTTTCGGCTTCCACATCGCCCAAAACCAATTCGCCCGTAGCCGGATCGATCGCGATCTGACCCGAAGTGTAAAGCGTATCGCCGAACTGTACGGCTTGTGAATATGGCCCAATAGGCGCCGGGGCTTTCTCTGTGTAGATTACTGTTTTCATTTTGTGAAGTTAAGGGTTTAAGGTGCAAGGTACAGGGCGCTTGACGCGAGCTCTTTCTCAACTACAATCTCAGGCACTCAGCATCTCCGGCACTCAGGCACTCGTTTATCTATTTGGCAAACTGCGCTTGTCGTACTTCACGTCCTGCAAGATGCTTGACTTGATTCCGATAAAGAAATTCCAGTACGTCTGTGGTCCGAAAGGCACCCACGAGAAGTCCATTTTCCAGCTCAACAAATCGCGCGAAAGACGCAATTGGGTGAACGTGAAACCTTGGTTCACGAAATCGTAACCCGTAGAGACGCCCACTTTCCACATTGGTGTGATGTCGGTGTTGGCCGAAACCATAAGCGAATTTCCGGTAATCTCGTTCTCGCGTCTGTTATTTGAGTACGTGAGTGAATAGGCGAGTGTCATATCCCACGGAATGTCCAATTGGAAAAGGTCTTTTATCAACTTGACCGCTTCGTCGTCTTCATCGTCATTCTGTCTCGGATCGCTCATGTCTCTGTTGGTTCCGAACAAATCGTCGTCCCGTCCGCCATTCTTGACACCTTGGGAATTCTCGCTTTTCTTCTTACCGTCCTGACCATCGGTACTAGCCAAAGAATAGCCCACGGTAAGGTTGGCGACGATAAAACGGAACAAAC
>JBCNQO010000287.1:0-3941 GCA_039592825.1 Flavobacterium sp. | reverse complement strand
CCTTCTACGAAGCCTTTGCCGCCGCGCGCAAGGTCGTCACCGCCTATTCGCAGGGCGTGAACCAGTCGTCGAGCGGCACGGACAAGGTCAACAGCATCATCAACTGCCACCTGCTCACCGGCCGCATCGGCCAGCCCGGCATGGGGCCGTTCTCGCTCACCGGCCAGCCGAACGCGATGGCAAAAACGAGAGGAAATCGGGATTCAGCTGCAAGTGACTGCGCCAAATGCGAAAGTGATCGATTCGGCCATTTCTACGGTCGGGCCGGTTTCACCAAAAAGTCGGAATATGTACTTTTTCGCGATTGTGCTTGGGCTCGCGATTCCGGCGCTTATCGTTTATCTGAAACAACTTTTCGACACGAAAGTCAAAAGTGTACGCGACATCGAAGGTAGAATTTCGGCACCATTCATCGGTGATATCCCGAAATCGGAAACCGAGAACGAGATCATCAATGCCAGCAGCCGTTCGAGTTCAGCCGAAGCGATCAGGATCGTTCGCACCAATCTCGAATTTTTGCTTTCGAAAGTGCCGGACGGACAAGCAAAAACGGTTGCCATTACGTCTACAATCCCAAAGGAAGGAAAGACTTTCGTGGCCATAAATCTCGCCAGTACGATCGCTTTGTCTGGCAAGAAGGTTTTGCTTGTAGGGCTTGATATCCGAAACCCGAAGATTGACCAATACGTGAAGTTGCCTTCGAAAGGCCTTACGAACTATCTCGTGAAGTCGAACGAAGACATTGCCGACTATATCGTGAAAATTGACGGTTACGACGACTTCGACGTTTTGCCGTCTGGCGTAATTCCGCCAAATCCGGCCGATTTGCTCATGAACGACAAGTTGGGCGACCTGTTTGCCGAACTCAAATCGAAATACGACTACATCATCGTCGATACGGCGCCAGTGAGTTTGGTTACCGATACGCTTCTGATCACCAAATACATGGACGCGTTCCTTTACGTGTTACGCGCGAATTATTTCGACAAACGCCTCGTGAGATTGGTAGAAGGTTTCCATACCGAAGGCAAATTGCCGAACATGGCCATTTTGCTCAACGATACGGTTTGGGGCAAAACCTACGGCTATGGTTACGGTTATGGCTACGGATACGGCTATGGTTACGGCTACGGCTACGGCGTGGAAAGCGAGCGCAAGTCATTCTTTGGGAATCTCTTCTCGAGATTCTTCTCTAAAGGGAAATAAAAATCCTCTATTTAAGGATTCCGGAACAGCTGGTTGTTGGCGATGGCTTTCTCGAGTTGGGAAGAAGCGTCGACGATTAGCTTTTTGTCGAATGCCGCAATGTGTCTTTCGTGATGCACGTCCGATCCCGCAAAATCGATCAAATCCTCTTTTAGCAAACGTTCGGCGATTTTGGCTACGTCTTTTCCGTAATAACCCACTGTAGAAAGCAGGTTCACCTGAAAATGGCAGCCCGCATTCCTTAATTTCTCGTATTCCGAAAAACGGTTATAGTAGAACGGATAGCGTTCCGGATGGGCCAGAACCGGCGTGTAGCCTTCGAGCTGTAATTCGAAAAGGATGTCGTAAAGCTGGATTGGCGGATTCAGGTAAGAAAGTTCCACCAAAACGTAATTGTCGTGAATCGTGAGCAGTTTTTCCTGCTTGAAGCGCTTGAGGAAAAAACTGTCCATCAAATACTCGGCAGCCGCGCGAATCGGGATGTCGAGGTTGTTTTCCTTTAGGACGTTACGCGTTTCTTCGAGCTTGGCCAGAATGCCTTCGGACGTGTTTTCCCAAACCGAATACATCACGTGTGGCGTGGCGATGAGTTGGTTGCAACCCATTTTTTGCAGATCCGAAACCAGTTGGACCGAATCTTGGGGCGTTTTGGCTCCGTCGTCTATCCCAAAAAGCACATGCGAATGGAAATCTACGTGGTTTTGCGGGATGAGTTCCTTTAGGATCGGCTTGTGTTTGAAAAACGAAAACATGGCGTGTGTTGAGGTGCAAAAATACTCGAAAACAGCCGATTTTAACCCCATTTAATTTAAAGTTTCATTGCCTCAAATTGTTATCTTTGCGCCCAATTCCGCTAAACAGACAAATGGAAAACACTAAAAACGAAGAGAATTGGGATCTGGTCATAAAAGGTCATTCGTCTCTGTTCGATCTTAAGTTCGCAGATGTGTGGCGTTACCGCGACTTGCTGCGAATGTTCGTCAAGCGCGATTTCATCAGCTTTTACAAACAGACGATTCTCGGTCCGCTTTGGTTTTTTATCCAGCCGGTTTTTACCACTATAGTTTTCACTTTCGTGTTTGGCCGCGTGGCCGGAATCAGTTCAGACGGACTTCCGAAACCGCTTTTCTACCTTTGCGGTATCACGGCCTGGCAGTATTTTGCCGAATGTCTTACCAAGACCAGTACGGTTTTTCGCGACAATTCCGGCATATTCGGAAAAGTCTATTTTCCCAGATTGATCATGCCGCTTTCCATTGTTGTAAGTAATCTGGTGAAATTCAGTGTGCAGCTTTGCCTGCTGTTTATTTTTATGGTGTACTTCCATTTCAAAGGTTTTGACTTCGGATTCACGTATGCGATACTGCTTTTTCCCGTTTTGCTCATTCTGATGGCATTGCTCGGACTTGGCGCCGGGCTGATCATCACGGCCATGACCACGAAATACCGCGACCTTACGTTTTTGGTGGGCTTTGGCGTACAGCTGATGATGTACGGAACAACCGTGATCTATCCGCTTTCTACGGTTAGGGAAAACCATCCGGAGTACGTGTGGCTTTTTGAGCTCAATCCTATGACACCGATCATCGAAACCTATAGATACGCTTTTCTCGGAAGCGGCTCATTCAGCTGGGCAAGCCTTGGCTACACTTGCTGCGTTACCTTGGTATTGCTGTTTCTTGGCGTAGTGATTTTCAACAAGACCGAAAGAAATTTTGTAGATACGATATGAAAGGAGAAACCGTCATCAGAGTTGAGAATCTATCAAAGGCCTACCAGATCGGACAGATCGGAACAGGTACGGTTTCCCGTGATATAGAGCGTTTCGTAAGAACCAAAGTCCTGGGTCAGGAAGATCCTTTTCTAAAAATAGGCGAAACCAACGACAGGAGCAAAAAAGGCGATAGCGATATCGTCTGGTCGCTCAGAGACATCAATTTCGATATCCATCAGGGCGATGCTGTGGGCATTATCGGAAAAAACGGAGCAGGCAAGAGTACTTTGCTAAAACTGCTTTCGCGGGTTACGGCGCCAACAACGGGCCAAATGAGCGTTAAGGGACGCATCGCGAGCCTTCTGGAAGTGGGAACCGGTTTCCATCCGGAGCTCACCGGCCGCGAAAACATTTACCTGAACGGTGCCATTCTGGGCATGCGCAAAAAAGAGATCACGCGAAAACTGGACGAGATTATAGATTTCTCGGGAGTGGAGCGCTATGTAGATACGCCGGTGAAGCGTTACAGCAGCGGTATGTATGTTCGTTTGGCATTTGCCGTGGCCGCTCACCTGGAAAGCGAGATTTTGATCGTAGACGAAGTGTTGGCAGTAGGTGACGCCGAATTCCAGAGGAAATGCCTTGGGAAAATGGGCGACATCAGCAAAGGAGAAGGACGCACCGTCTTGTTTGTAAGCCACAATATGGCCGCAGTCAAAAGTTTGTGTTCGAAAGGGATTCTGCTCGAGAACGGACTCATAAAAGTCAACGATACGGCTCACAACGCAGTGTCTTATTACCTTAGCGGAGGCGACGTAGAAACCTTGAATGCCCGCGCTTTCTCAGATTTGGGGAAAGATGGGATTTTCCAGTTGCGTTCCATTGCGCTCAAAAACGAAGGCAAGACTTCAGACGATCCGCTTTCGGAAGACGCACCTATCACAATTACCACGACAATAGATTTCACTACAGAGGAAGCAAGTCGCTACAGCCTTACTTACCATCTGTATAACGATATAGG
>JBCNQO010000286.1:0-3948 GCA_039592825.1 Flavobacterium sp. | reverse complement strand
GTATTGCTTTTCTTCTTCGGTCGCGCGAATGACTTCGGCAGGAACAACCGTTGGCGAACCTTTCGAGCTCAGGAAGGTATTCACGCCAATGATCGGGAATTCGCCCGTATGCTTCAAAGTCTCGTAATACAAAGATTCTTCCTGGATTTTCGAACGTTGGTACATTGTTTCCATCGCACCCAAAACACCGCCTCTTTCTGTGATTCGGTCGAATTCGGTCAACACGGCTTCTTCTACCAGATCGGTCAATTCTTCTATGATGAATGAACCTTGTATCGGATTTTCGTTTTTGGCGAGTCCGAGTTCTTTGTTGATGATAAGTTGGATTGCCATTGCACGTCTAACTGATTCTTCGGTTGGAGTCGTGATCGCTTCGTCATAAGCGTTTGTGTGAAGCGAGTTACAGTTGTCGTAAATCGCGTACAAAGCCTGAAGTGTAGTTCGGATGTCGTTGAAGTCGATTTCCTGGGCGTGCAAAGATCTTCCCGACGTCTGGATGTGGTATTTCAACATCTGGGCGCGTTCGTTCGCACCATATTTGTTCTTGAGCGCTTTTGCCCAGATTCTTCTGGCGACGCGTCCGATGACGGCATATTCCGGATCGATCCCGTTCGAGAAAAAGAACGAAAGGTTCGGGCCGAAATCGTTTATGTTCATGCCACGACTCAGGTAATACTCCACGTAAGTGAAACCGTTCGAAAGCGTGAAGGCCAATTGCGTGATAGGATTCGCTCCGGCTTCGGCAATGTGGTAGCCCGAAATCGACACCGAATAGAAGTTTCTCACGTTTTGTGTGATGAAATATTCCTGGACGTCGCCCATCATTCGAAGCGCGAATTCCGTAGAGAAAATACAAGTGTTTTGTGCCTGATCTTCTTTCAAAATGTCGGCTTGAACCGTACCGCGGACTTGCGTAAGAGTCACTTTTCGGATTTCGTCATAAACTTCTTTCGGAAGCACTTCATCGCCCGTGACGCCCAAAAGCATCAATCCGAGCCCGTCGTTTCCTTCTGGCAATTCGCCTTGGTATTTCGGACGTTCGGTACCTTTTACCTTGTAAATTTCGTTGATCTTGTTCTCGATTTCGTCGACAAGATTGTGTTCACGGATGTATTTCTCGCAATTCTGGTCGATGGCCGCATTCATGAAAAACGCGAGCAACATAGGCGCCGGACCGTTGATGGTCATGGAAACCGACGTCAATGGATGGCTCAAATCGAAGCCCGAATACAGCTTTTTCGCATCGTCCAAACAGCAAATGGAAACACCGGCATTCCCGATTTTCCCGTAAATATCAGGTCGCACGTGCGGATCGTTCCCGTAAAGCGTCACCGAGTCGAAAGCCGTTGACAATCGCTTGGCCGGCATTCCTTTGGAAACGTAATGGAAACGCTTGTTCGTACGTTCCGGTCCGCCTTCGCCCGCAAACATCCGCGACGGATCTTCGCCTTCGCGTTTGAACGGATAAAGTCCCGAAGTGAACGGAAATTCGCCCGGCACATTTTCCTGCAGACACCAACGCAAAACATCGCCCCAAGCCTCGTATTTCGGCAAAGCGACTTTCGGGATTTGCGTGTGCGAAAGCGATTCGGTATGCGTCTGGATTTTTATTTCTTTATCGCGGACTTTGAACGAATAGACCGGATTCTTGTATTTCGTGACTTTTTCCTGCCAATTCAGGATGATTTCCCAATTGTAGGCATCGAGGTTCATTTTGACGCGGTCGAATTCGGCCAAAAGCAATTTGAGGAATTGGTCATTTTCATCGGTTGATTTTACGGCGTCCGAATCCAGTCCGAATTTGGTCAAACCGACTTCGTTTCCGCTGACGGACTTAATCGTTTGATAGATCCCGAACAACGTCTGGGCCACTTTTTGCTGGGCGTTCGCCGATGCATCGTACTTTCGGTTGTTCTCGGCAATCTCGCTCAGATAACGCGTTCTTCCCGGCGGAATCACGAAAATCTTCTCGCTCATTTCCTTTGAGATCTTGAACGAAGATTCCAATCCCGATTGCGTCTTTTCGTGGACTTTATCCATGATCGCCTTGTAAAGCGTGTTCATGCCAGGATCGTTGAATTGGCTCGCGATCGTACCGAAAACCGGCAAAGTATCGAGGTCGGCATCCCACAGATTGTGGTTGCGCTGGAACTGCTTTTTGACATCGCGAAGTGCGTCCAAAGCGCCTCGCTTGTCGAATTTGTTGATGGCGACCAAATCGGCAAAATCGAGCATGTCAATCTTCTCCAACTGTGTCGCAGCACCGAATTCAGGCGTCATCACATAAAGCGAAACGTCCGAATGGTCCATGATTTCTGTATCCGACTGACCAATTCCCGAAGTCTCGAGAATGATCAGGTCGTAATTCGCAGCTTTAAGCACATCGATTGCATCGGCCACATATTTCGAAAGCGCGAGATTCGACTGACGCGTGGCCAGCGAGCGCATATAAACTCTGGGATTGTTGATGGCATTCATGCGGATTCTGTCGCCCAAAAGCGCACCGCCCGTTTTTCGTTTCGACGGATCGACCGAAATAAGTCCAATGGTTTTTTCTGGAAAATCAATCAGGAATCGTCTCACCAATTCATCGACCAAAGACGATTTTCCGGCGCCGCCCGTTCCCGTAATTCCCAAAACCGGAACCGTAGAACTCTCGTTTTTCTTGCGGATCGTGTCCATGGTTTTGGCCGCCACATCGGGAAAATTCTCGGCAGACGAAATCACTCTCGCGATCGAAGGCGCATTTTTCTCCTCAAGATGATTCGCTTCACCATTTAAAGAATCGCCCACCGGATAATCGGCACGCTTGACCAAATCGTTGATCATGCCTTGCAAGCCCATCGCGCGGCCGTCATCGGGAGAATAAATCCTTTCGATCCCATACTCGTGCAATTCGGAAATTTCAGAAGGCAAAATAACACCACCGCCACCGCCGAAAATCTTGATATGCCCGGCGCCTTTCTCGTTGAGCAGGTCATACATGTACTTGAAGTACTCGTTGTGCCCGCCTTGATACGAGGTCATCGCGATCGCGTTGGCATCTTCCTGAATCGCCGTGTTCACGACCTCTTCGACGCTTCTGTCGTGCCCAAGATGGATCACCTCGACGCCCGTAGATTGGATGATGCGGCGCATAATATTGATCGCGGCATCGTGGCCATCGAAAAGCGACGCGGCAGTTACGATTCTTACTTTATTTTCGGGAATGTATGGTTTTGCTTGCTCCATTTTTGAAAGTATGGGAAAATTGTGGGCGCAATTTACGAAAATGTCAAGAATCTTAGAATAATCGGCGATACAAGATAGCCTACGAAATCGTTAAAGTTTAAGCCGTCAAATTTCAATTACGAATGCCCTAAGTTCGGCCATTTTCCCATTTTCGAAACGCCAGACGTCACAATAGGAATAGTTTACGACTTTTCCAGAATCGTCCTTGAGACTGATTTTCCCGACGGCAGTCACGAAATCGTCTTCAGCAACCAAATTCTCTACATCGAACTGTGGCGGCTCAATGTAGGTTTGATTCATGTAAGCACGAACGGCTTCTTTCCCGGTGATTATTTGGTCGCCAATAAAATTCCAGATAACGTCTTCTGTACAGAATTTCAGAAAGCCCTCGTTGTCTCCTTTGGTTATGGAGTCGTTTGCTTTTTCGAGGATGGATTTGTTGTAGCTCATATTTTCAAACTGTTGTGTTGCTTAGCATAAAGTATAATTTAAAACTAAGCCAGAAATGATGAAAAATTTCCCAAATCAGCATTTTAACATACCGCCATTATCTCGCCCTTTGACCGCGCTTTGATCGGGCTCTTCCCAATTTTTACTTTTTGTAGCAATTTTTTTCGATTTGGAAAAATTGCTACAAAAATGAACTGCCCCCAAAAAGTTGGACACAACTCAAGGGTATGGCAAGAAAAGTCAAATACGATTATGATTTCAAGCTTC
>JBCNQO010000285.1:0-3959 GCA_039592825.1 Flavobacterium sp. | reverse complement strand
AGTTGCAGGTTGCGTTGGCGGATCTTCTTCATCGGGACCGATACGGGGCAGGTTTCGTTGTTAATATTTTTATATAACGAACGCCTTGTGCCTGGATAGTCGTCGTCAGGCCCCAAGAATCAAGAAACTGGACGGTTAATTGATTGACGGTTTTTTTATTCGCCAGATTTGGATCGAATACCAATTTTCACGCGTCGCAGTTCACCGAGATAAAACATGAAACTTCGATCCAATCTTGACTCTTATATCTATAAGAAGCTAATCCCGCTACCTGGCACTAGCTTTCTGGCAAAAGCCAATTTTTCTAAGGCTTGAAACAGCTTCTCCCGAAGCTTCGGGATTCGCTGTTTCAAACCAAGAAAAATGGGTCTTTTCCTGCAAAAGGCTAGTCGCCGGTATCCGGGCTATTTTGGGTGAACGACGCAAGGTTTGGGGTTCAGGGTTGGTTCTGTGGTTCTTTTAACTTTTTTGGAGGATTTTCTGTAATAGGGATATTCTCCAAAACGTTAACTTTCCCGTTAGACCTAACAGGTTTCACAAACCTGTTAGGTCTGGAAAAAACCTTAAAAACCAAAAGTTCCCCAACCCGCTAACTTTTAACCTTTTCGGCAGATTTTCTGTAATTGAGGTATTCTCCAAAACGTTAACTTTCCGGCAGACCTAACAGGTTTGTCAAACCTGTTAGGTCTAGCAAAAAACCAAAACCATGAAACCAAAAACAATCCAAACAATCACAATCCTGGCCATATTCGCCTTCACTTCCTGCCAATTCAACTCCACCAACCAAAACCTGCCAGCAGACCGAGAAGAAGCCGAAGCAGAAATCGCCAAATTCCACAAACTCCTCGACCAAAAGAATTACAAGAAAACCGTTACGTTTTTCAGCCCGAAGTTTCTCGAAGTAACAAACAAAGCCGAACTGTTCAATATCTACAAAGTCTCAGATTCGTTGTTAGGAAAAGTCGAGCATCGAGAAGTAGAAAAATCAGAAACCAAAGTCGTCAACGGATCGAACCCAAGATCAGACTACTTTTTTGTGTACGACGCCAAACGCGAAAACTTCGGATCCAAAGAATATTTCGTGCTGGCCAAAGAAGACGGCAAAATCAAAATCCTGACCTATCGCGTGCAGTCGGAAGGTTTTGACCAACTCGAAAAGTCCAAACAAGGCGAGAAAAAATCGGCTAAACCTTTCCAATAATGGCCATTGAAAACCCAAAAGTCAAACATGCACTTTTAAGCGTCGCGTTCTACGCGGTTTACTATTTGGCAGCTTTTATACTCGGAGAATTGGTTACGTCGGGCGCTCACGTTCCGGGACTTGGCTTGTTGCTGGTAATGATAACGCCAGTAGTTGCCGGCGGACTTCTGATTCTGAACCTGATCAAATACTACTTCCGCAAAGAAGTAGTCGGATCGGTTTTCGTGCATTTGGCCGTGCTCGTGATTTGCTTCTTGCTGTTCGCTTTCCTGTCGTTTTAAAAATCAGTCCGCTTTCTGCAAAGTGAGTTCGACGTCGTTTTGTTTGAACGCGATAACGCCATTTTCGAATTTTAGATCGATGCCAAGCGGCTTAAAGAAAAATCGGTCTTTTTGCGAAGGCGTCATCGGGAAAGCGATTTCAGCCAATTCGTCCAAACACATCAAAGTGCCAGTCTCGCCCACGTAGAACTTGAGTTGCAGCGAACGGTCTTCAGACTGGAATTTGCCTTCGTATTTCTCAAGTTCGTCCGTTTTTACAAGAAAAGGCAAAACCGGATCTTCCGAATACATCGCATCCAGAATCCCAATGTAAACCTCATTGTGCGGCAAACGCTGTCCGTTGAGGCAAACCGCGAGATTAATGTCGCCTTCCGGGTCATAAGCCGCGATAGAATGCGTGCCGTAACTGTCGCCGGCGTGTCCGTAAAGCATTTTTTTCTTGAACGGAATCGGCATCAAATTGCGTCCCCATTCTTCTTTTTCGCCCGGAATCATTTGGTCTACCGATTCTTTCTTAAGCACTTTCCCGTGAAAAAGATTGTAGAAAAAACGGTTCAATTGCTGCGGAGTCGCTGAAATATCGCCCACGCCAACGGTGTTGTGGTAATCGTATTCTTCCATGTGATTCCAAACCTTGTTGCGATATTGGTAGGGCTGGAAAATGTTCGTCGGATCGGTATCGGCCGAAGCCAGATCGCCCAATTTGTTAGGAGAAACGAGCTGCCTTTTGAGGATTTTCCCAAAGCTCGACTTGTACTTTTTCTCGACGATTTCCTTTAGCAGATAAAACGCAGAATTCGAGTATTGCACGCCTTTTCCGGGCTCGAACTTCAAGCCTTGTTTGTGGATCTCGTCGAGGATTTCCTGTTTTGGAACGCGAACCGAAAGCCATTTGACGGAATCACTTTTGCGCGTGAAATCCTTGATGCCACTCGTGTGGTTCAGCATCTGTTCAATCGTGATCTTGTCGGCGCTTGGGAATTTTGGGAAGAATTCCGACAGTTTCGTGTCGAGCGAAAGCTGTTTGTCTTCGATAAGTTTCCAAATCAGAACCGACGTAAAAACCTTGGTGATCGAAGCGACCTGATATTTTGTATTGGCATCGCGTTTCAGATCCGGAATCGCGTTTTGCCCGAAGTCGCGTTTGTAGATTTCCTGTCCGTTCCTGAAAATCGACACCGAACCGACGCCTTGGTCGTAAGCCTCGAGATGGTTCAGGTAAGCGTCAATTTTTTGGGTGTCGATGTGTTGCGCATCCGCGAAAGCGAAAACGGCCAAAAGCAAAAGTGTGATAAAATGTCTCATGTAAAGACAGACGATATTTCTTACAAAACGGTTGGTCGGAAATGAAAAATGTCGGTAAGAAAATTGCCCGAACGAGCTAAATCGCGTTACTTCAACTCTTTGTGATGCGGCAAATTCTCGATTTCTTCGTCTGTGTGTTCGGCAATATCGAGAAACGACTTCTTCATTTCCTGTTTGTTGATGAGCGATTTGTTGAGCGTCAAAACCAAGGCCGGAAGCAACATCAGGTTCGACAACATACCGCAAAGCAACGTCAGGGAAACCAGTCCGCCAAGTGCGACGGTTCCGCCAAAATCCGAAAGCATGAACACCGAAAAACCGAAGAAAAGCACGATCGAAGTATAGAACATACTCAATCCGGCGTCGCTGAAAGTCGCGTAAACCGAACGTCGGATGCGCCAATTGTTGCGCTTCAATTCCTCCCGATATTGGGCCAGAAAGCGCAAAGTGTCGTCCACCGACATTCCAA
Source organism: Flavobacterium sp. (assembly GCA_039592825.1). Classification (GTDB taxonomy): domain Bacteria; phylum Bacteroidota; class Bacteroidia; order Flavobacteriales; family Flavobacteriaceae; genus Flavobacterium. The sequence continues at coordinate 703 of JBCNQO010000285.1, read as the reverse complement.
AAGCGATCCCGAAAACCAGAATCGTACTCGGCTTGAGCGGAATGTCCAGAAAGCCCATCAATCCTGCCGTGAGCAAAAGTGGAAGCATGTTCGGAATGATAGAAACCAACACCATTTTCACCGATCGGAACATGAATGCGACGAGCAAAGCCGTGAGTCCGAAAGCGAACAAAAGTGACGAAAGCAAGTTGTCGAGCAGGTAATTTGTGCCTTTTTGGAACACCAAAGATTTTCCGGTAACGGTTACGTGAAAACGGTCTTTACCAAAGATTTTTTCGGCTTCGGTTTTGATTCTATGTTCGATCGCCGGAATCTGTTCGCCGTTCTCATCGCGCATAAACGCCGTGATTCTCGCGTACCTTCCGGTGGAATCCACGTAAGCTTTCATAAGATTCTGCTTGCCGCCTTTGGTCGCATTTTTCGCGTACGACAGAATGAACGATTGTTCCTGAGACGTCGGAAGCTCGAAATATTCGGGATTTCCGTTGTAGTAAGCCTGCTTTGAATATTTCACGAGACTTACCACAGAAATCGGTTTGGACAACTCCGGAATCTCGTTCATCTCTTTTTCGAATTCCTCCATTTTGTGAAGCGTCGAGAGTTATGCGGGAAGCTGAGAACCACATTCCCAAGGGCGCCCGCCGACGACGCGCGGCGCCCTTTTTTCATCCGGAGACACCCCCATGACCTACCGCGCCCCGAT
>JBCNQO010000284.1:0-3984 GCA_039592825.1 Flavobacterium sp. | reverse complement strand
GTCAACCGTAACTCCGATGATACGGCCTGGCATCGAGCGCTTGTATTCTTCTTTCGTGGCGAAGAAACCTGCGTGAGGTCCGCCGTAGCCCATTGGGATTCCGAATCTTTGGGTGGTTCCGACTACAACGTCAGCGCCCATTTCTCCTGGAGAAGTAAGTTTTACCAACGACAAAATATCGGCTGCGACCGCAATTTTGATGTCTTTCGATTTTGCTTTTTGGATGAATCCGGCGTAGTCGAAAACCTGTCCGAATTTGCCCGGGTATTGGAGTATCGCGCCAAAGAAATCATCCGCGAAAGCGAACTCCTCGTGATTGCCGACAACCAGATCGATGCCGATTGGCGTGGCACGCGTTTCCAGAACAGAAAGCGTCTGAGGCAAAATCTCTTCAGAAACGAAAAATTTGTTTGCGTTGTTTTTCTTCTGATCGCGCGTTCTCACGTCGAACAAAAGCGCCATGGCTTCTGCCGCTGCGGTACTTTCGTCAAGAAGCGATGCGTTCGCGATTTCCATTCCCGAAAGTTCGATAACTGTCGTTTGGAAATTCAAAAGCGCTTCCAATCGGCCTTGAGCGATCTCGGCCTGATAAGGCGTGTAAGCTGTGTACCAACCCGGATTTTCGAAGATGTTTCGCTGAATCGCCGCTGGAACGATCGCCGGATGGTAACCAAGCCCAATGTAAGACTTGAAAACCTTGTTCTGGTTGCCCAGCGCCACGATGTGATTGTAGAATTCGTATTCGGTAAGCGCAGGCTCCAAATCGAGCGGCGCTTTAAGGCGGATATCGTCTGGGAGCGTTTCGTAAACCAGGCGTTCAATCGACTCAACTCCAATGGTTTTTAACATTTTTGTCACATCTTCCTGTCTCGGTCCGATGTGCCTCAAAGCAAAAGCGTCTGTTCTCATAAAAAGGGTAAAAATGCGTGTTGTTTAAAGTGGGACAACAGTACTGAATAAGTGCAAAAATTAATGCGGCTTTAACGCTGATTTTTAGGAAATTTTCAACCGATTTGGTGCTTTATGAACAGAGTGTGTAATTTTAGGGCAAATGAACATATTCAGGAAACTTGTAGATTTTGGTATTCAGGGCAGTTTGGTCGTGGCGCTGTCTGTGTTCGCGCTGATCCAGGTGACGCGTTTGCGAATGAATCTTCCGTATGACGCAACGGTTTCCTGGTTCGGATTTTTCGGAACGATCGTAGGTTACAATTTCGTGAAATACGACGCGATCGCCAGAACGGGAAAACCGCAGTTGAGCCGGAAGATGAAGGCGTTCATTTTTTTGAGTTTTTCGAGTTTCGTGGCATCGGCTTATTTTTTCGTGAGATTGGAATACATCACGCAAGTCGCGTCCGTAGCCGTTTTCGGGATCACGGCTTTGTATACTTTGCCGTTTTTTCCGAACCGCAAAACCGCCAGGGATTGGGCCGGATTCAAAATCTATTTCGTGGCTTTGAGTTGGGTTGGCGTGACTGTCGTGCTTCCGGCGCTGAACGTTTCGGCAGAGATGACCGTAGATTTTTACGTGACTTGTGTGCAAAGGTTCATCCTTGTGGTTGTACTGCTTTTCGTTTTCGAAATCATCGATCTGCAATGGGACGATCCGCATTTAAAAACCGTTCCGCAGCAAATAGGAGTGAAGCGCACCAAATGGCTCGGACTTTTGCTGATGCTGGTTTTGTTCGCACTCGAATTCCTCAAAACGCACAGGAATGAGCAGCTTTTCTGGTGCAATATCGCCTTTGGGATCTCTGTTGTTTTGGCGCTTTTCTTCGCAAATGAAAAACGTGGCAAATACTACACGACTTTGTTTGTGGAACTTTTGCCTGTGTTTTGGTGGATTGGAATTGTGCTGACAGTCGGTAATTAAAGCGTCCAACACTCAGATTCCCATCGAAATAATTCCGTTCATCGAAAATCCTGTTAAAGTTGAAAGTCGCATTTTGCGAATATTCTTATTTATTGTACTTTAATGTAAGAAAACAACAACAGAATGAAAATGCTCCAAATTACCAACACCGATGCGCTGTTGCTCATCATTCTTTCCTCTGGAATGCTGGCGGGAATTCTCGCTTACCTCATGGTTCCGTCCCATACCAAAGAAATGCAGAACTGTGTAAAGAGTATGCTTTTCGGAATCGTGTTCTCGTTAATGTCGCTAATGATAGTACATTTTGCGATGGCCGATTTCGTGAACGGCGTGCCCGGCGAATTGCAAACGCTCTTCCTGTGGTGCCTTGCCTTTATGCCCGCATTTTTGTTGGCATTGGCCTACGGATTGGTCGCCAGAAGACACGGAACACTCGATTTTTAGCGCGTTTCGGCTATAGTTTTTATGTGCAGATTTCGTTTTTCGATGAGTTTCTTCAGATGCGATTTCAGCAGTAATTTGTCGAAGATCCGTCCGAAAATCCCGAAAGGCGTTTCGTATGCGATAATGTCTGTCATTTCGGTCAAGCCGGATGCATCGGCCACGAACAAATGCTCGTGACGGAAATACTTAAAGTGTCCCGAAATCATTTCGTCCACAAAAAAATCGCGGGTCATTTCGGTGATCTTGCTTTGGTGCGTCAGATAAACCCCGAAATGTCTGGCGCGCCATTTTACCGTTTCTCCCAATTCCATCAATCCGGAAGTTTTTCCTCCAACCACTTTTTCATTGGTTTGGGAAGTCGATTCCAGATGTAAATCAACGCTTCGGCTCAAATCGAAAACGGTCTGAACCGAAGCGTTGATTATAGTTTTGAATTTCAGAATGGTCATCAATTGTCAATTATACATTGTCAATTTCCTGCCGACGTTGACTAGCCTTGCGCTTCCCACGAAAGAAAAAGTAAAGGTTAATGAAAAGCATCGCACCCAGATAAATTGAGAAACCGCCAATCTTGTAGCTCAGATCTTCCATCAAATGGCGGTAATCGTATTCTGACAAACTCAATTGCAAGATCATGAGCGCCCAACCGATGTTCAGCAGATAGAATCCGGTTTCGAACAATTTGTTGGTGGCCGTCGCGATTTCCTCTCGTCCGTGAAAAATGTCCATCATATAAACCTTGCTGTTCTTGAAAAGCGAACGGGATACGTAAAAAGTGAGTCCGAACGCGATCGGAAGATAGATGAAATAACCAATGAGATAAAGTGAAGTTTCCATAATGATGATTTATTGGATTAATTTTTTTACATAATTCGTAATCAGGAAAATGTTCAGATAATGCAAAACCGTAAGAATCCCTACGATTATTGCCGTTTTTTGAGCGATCGATTCCACAACCTGAACGCCATTGGAAATCGATTCCCAAGAAGCCAGAACCGTTGTGGCGTATCCGATATTCACCAGATAATAGCCCGTAAGCAAGATTCGGTTGATCTTGAGACACAAATCCTCGTGTCCCGGAATGAGCGCCAACACGAACACATTTCCGTTTCGGTAGCAAATCTTTCCCACGAAAACGATGATGAAAACCGCGATCGAGAGGTAAATGCCGTAGCTAAAGATGTTCAGGTTCATGGTTGGAGTTTTTGCCCGCGTTTGTAGATCCGGTAGCCGAACCAAACGCCGTGAATGCCCGACGGAATGAAACTGAAGAAGAAAACGACTGTGCAAATCTCTCCTAAGTCTTTCAGGAAGCGTTGTCCGAAAACGGAATCCGAAAAAAGGCAGTGTGCGACAGTGGTGAGCATTAAGGTCGCCCAAGCCGTAAAAATCCCAAGCGCTCCAGAAGAAAAGCCGTCAAGAATGATTCGTCTCGCCGCGAAAATCCCAAGGAGTTGACCTATCACGAGAAAGGCAAAGCCGTCGAGCAAAAGCATGTTCACATTTTTTGCGTCGAACGTGAATCCGTTCCAAATCAATATCGAAATATCGATGCAAATCGCCACGGTTACTCCCAAAGTAGCTTCGGTGAGTCCGATAAGGTCGACTTTTTTGGTGTCGATTTTGGTTTCCATGTTTTTCAGTTTTAGATGCGACATTTATTTTTT
>JBCNQO010000283.1:0-3986 GCA_039592825.1 Flavobacterium sp. | reverse complement strand
CCGAGCTCTCCCGGCCCACTTACTATTGACGGCGCCCTATTACCCGGTTATTACATATTCGGTCTGGACGAATTTGGTTGGGCAAATTGCGATTACTGGTGGGAATCTCCGGGAGCAAAAACCACTGTAAATGCGCAATTGCCCATCCACTACGACTTAACAAACTCTACCTGTTTTCTGGTTTTCAAACAGGCTCCGACCGTACTTTGCAGAATGTTTGACATAAATGGCAATATCGAGTCGAACAACGTACCGATAGGCTTTGAGTGCGCGGCGGTTTTCGTGACGGCCCAAGGCGCGTCTTACCGCTATCAAATCATTCCTATAACGGTGACCGAAAACCCAACGATCGTGTTCGACATTGACCAAACTGTCGTAGGTTCCGACGCCGACATCACTCAGGCAATAACAGATTATCTGCAATAGGCGCGAGCGCGAAGACATCGGTTTTTCATTTGACGATTTATCGGACCCAAAAATTAACGCCAACCCAAATTCATTATGACGATTTTGGCGATTCACTAATGCGGAAACCGTTATTTTTGGAATTCACCAAAACGCCATGAAAAACCTCGACGCACTTCTCGCCGATAGCGATTACCAGAAAATCAAGTTCAAGATCTCGAAAACCAACCATTTGCTTATGTCGGCCTCGATCAATGGCGTGAAAGGCGATTTCATTCTCGACACGGGCGCTTCTAACAGTTGCGTTGGTTTTGAAGAAGCTGATCTGTTCAAACTCACGACCGAATTCTCGAAGACGAAAGCCGCCGGAGCTGGCGCGATTGACATGTTCACCAAATCGGCACACCAGAATCTGCTCAAGATCGGCCGCTGGACTTACGACGATTTCAACCTTGTCGTTTTCGACCTTTCGCACGTGAATATGGCGCTTGAGCAACACAAGGCCAAACGCGTTCAGGGCATTATCGGTGCCGATGTACTCATTCACGGAAAGGCAATCATCGATTATGATAGCCAGTATTTGTATCTGAAGAAATCGGTTAAGGTTCGGAAGTGATTTTTGCTAATCTGTCACCCTTTATAATCCTGGCAGTTTTGTTTTTAAACTTTCCGATCTCAATTTGCCAGTCTGGAATTGGTTCCCGAGGTTTCGGTTTGGAATTTGGAATTTTCAACTCTACTTTCGCCCCATGCAAAACCTATCCGTAAAAAAATCCATCTGGAAAGCCCTGAAACTTGTCGTACTCGCTTCTGCCTTGGTTGCAATGGGCGTTTTCCTCATATCCCAAAACAACTCCAAATCTTTCGTCGGATGGATCAATGTCGTTTTCTTCGGATTGAGCCTCTCGGTCGGCCTTTACCAGCTTTTTGACCGACGTCCGCAGTTGATTGCAGACGAGAACGGCTTTTTCGACAGAATGGTACTGAACGAATCTATTTCGTGGTCAAGCATAGAAAGCATCAGACTAAAATCGAACGGCTTTCTTTTTACGAAAAACCATTTTGCCGAAATACAGCTCAAACCGTTCTGTGGCGAGAATCTGGCTTTCAAGATCAAAAAACGTCCTTTCGCCAAACCTTTCGAGGCGTCTCAACCTTATGTTCTGAACGTGACTTTGTCGCCTTTGGATGGCAAAGCTGTTCAAATCATAGAAAGTTTGAGAACGCTAAAGGCACAGTCTGAAAAATTGGCCTAACGCATTGGTTTTTTGCTAACTTGCGGCAAAACACCAATATGAAACAACTCTATTTTTCAATCTTCGCCACAATTTGTTTTTTTACGACAAACGCACAATGTGACCAGGCTGCGACAGCTTGTCTTCAGAATTTGCAAGATCCCGTTTCTGCGTTAATTAGCTACACGAACATCGCTCCTGTGTTCGAACCTGGCGTGGACTATGGTTGCATAACGAATACTACGAACGCTTCCTGGACAAAACTTCACTTCAACTCCGTTGGAAGTTTTACTTTCATGTTAAGACAGTATTCGTCCGAAGCTGAGGGTTTAGTCGATATGGACTTGATAATCTATGGCCCTTTTTCTGGCCCCGCGTGCGGATTGGACTTGTCTTCGGATAAAATAATTTTCTGCGAAGGAACGTCGATGATCGATGTGTCTACCGTGACACTCACAACCACGGCAACCGATCAGTATTTTATGCTCATGACCACCAATCCGGGAAATTATGGCGATTCCTACGTGCAACTTTATCCATACACGAATCAAAATACCACCACATTGGTTTGTGACCAATCTGCCTGCCCTGTAGGTATGTGGACTTCGCATATCTGTCCTTCTTCCAGCACAGGAAATGTTGAGGCTTACGCGGCTAACGGCGCTACATTAGAATGGTTTTTTGAAGGAGAAGCATTGCCATTTACAACTTCAAACATCTCGGTTTCCGAACCTGGAACTTATACAGTAATAGCGACAAGTTGGAATTGCGTCGCAACCCAATCGATTGAGGTCAATGTGCTGCCAGACATGGGAATTTCGCCTGCATCCGATCTTGATGCATGCGGGTCTACGGTAGATCTTACGCAAATATATCCTGAGATTTTCGGCAATCTGAATCCTGGAAATTACCTGGTTTATTTTACGCATACCTATCAAGACGCGCTTGATGTCAACAACATGATCGACAATGTCGAAAGTTACACGGCAACCGATTCAGAAGTCATCTATTATACGGTAGAGGATATTGTGTCAGGGTATACTTGTCTTGAGGTAGGAAGTTTCGCGATTCACCTAACAGAAAATCCGGTTTTGAACAGTTTGGAAATAGTAGACCAAACCGTGACAATTCATGCGTCTGGAACACAGTTGACTTATGCTTTGGACGGCGGACCATTTTTGCAATCGAACGTCTTTACCGCTCTTTCTTTGGGAGCTCACGTTATTACGATACACAATCCTTGCGGAGATCTGGTCGTTACCATACAGATCACTACACCATCGGCGCCAACCGGAGATATAACCCAAGATTTCGCTCCTGGCGCGACTTTGGCCGACATTTCGGTGAATGGTCAGAACATTCTTTGGTATGCGAGCGCCACCGACCTTATGTCGAGCACGCCACTGCCGCTTTCTACCGTTTTGGTAGACGGAGCGACTTATTTTGCATCCCAAACCGTCAATGGAATCGAGAGTCCGCAGCGGTTGGGTGTGACGGTTTCTTTGTCTTTGACCACAAACGATCAGCTTTTCGCGAATCTTAGCTATGAGCCGAATCCGGTAAGTGAAAAACTGGTTTTCCGGAACGCGTCAACAATCGACAACATTGAGGTTTACGCTTTGAGCGGACAATTGCTGAAAACCAAAAACGTGAACGCTACTTTTGGCGAAATCGATTTTTCGGGCTTTGCATCGGGTGTTTATTTCGTAAAATTCACATCGAACCAAAATTCGAGAACCGTCCGGATCATCAAATAAAACCCTGAAAAACAATAATTAACGAAAATCACAAACTGTAATGTCACTTTGTTGTGACAGAAATTGCAGAAAATTCCTTTTCTTGGCACTCCTTTTGTAAAAACCAAAAACATTAACCAATACCACTACTTTATGAAAGTGAGCATTACTTCTGTTCTAGTTTTCTTTTTAGCGATTTTCGCCCAGGCACAAAACCGCGGGCATTTAACGATTTTCTCCGAAGACGGCGACAAGTTTTTTCTTATCCTGAACGGGGAAAGAATCAACGAGGTGGCCCAAACCAACCTTCGCGTAGAAGATTTGCCGCAACCTTACTACAGCTGCAAGATCATCTTCGAAGACAAGACCAAAAAGGAGATTTCTACCAACAATCTTGGCCTTACCGATGTAGACGACCATTTTATGGACGTGACCTACAAGATCCGCCGCGACAAGAAAAATCCCGAAAAGATGAAGATGAACTTCTTCAGCATGGCCGAAATCGAACCCGATTTTACGCCGCCGCCAAGCCTTTACGTGATGCACTACGGACAACCGCAGCCGCGCGTTTCGCAAACCGTCACGCAACAAACTACCACGACAACCGTCG
>JBCNQO010000282.1:0-3995 GCA_039592825.1 Flavobacterium sp. | reverse complement strand
GGTCGATTCTGCCGGCGTTTATTTGCCGATGCAGGACGAGATTTTCCCAGATAAAGAGCACTTCGGACGCATTTTCCGCAACAACGCCATCATGTCGAGCCTTGGCATCACTCAGATTGCGGCCGTCATGGGAAGTTGTGTAGCAGGTGGCGCTTACCTTCCGATTATGTCCGATGAAGCTTTGATAGTCGACAAAACCGGAAGTATTTTCCTCGCCGGAAGTTATCTCGTAAAAGCCGCGATCGGTGAAACAATTGACAATGAAACGCTTGGTGGTGCCACAACGCATTGCGAAATCTCTGGCGTTACCGACTACAAAGCCAAAGACGACAAAGACGCGCTCGACACCATAAAGAACATCGTCTCTAAAATTGGCGATTACGAAAAAGCCGGTTTCAACCGCGAAAAACCGCAAAAGCCAGCGTCTGACGAAAAAGAGATTTACGGAATTTTGCCAAAATCGCGATCGGAACAATATGATATGATGGAAATCATCAAGCGTTTGGTAGACAATTCCGAATTCGACGAATACAAAGCCGGTTACGGCCAAACCTTAATTACGGGTTACGCGAGAATCGACGGTTGGGCCGTTGGGATCGTGGCCAACCAACGCAAAGTCGTCAAGTCGAAAAAAGGCGAAATGCAGTTCGGTGGCGTGATCTATTCGGATTCTGCCGACAAGGCCACGCGTTTTATTGCTAACTGTAATCAAAAGAAAATACCGCTGGTTTTCCTTCAGGACGTGACCGGATTCATGGTCGGTTCGAAATCGGAACACGGCGGCATTATTAAAGACGGCGCAAAAATGGTGAATGCGGTTTCCAATTCCGTCGTTCCGAAGTTTACGGTCGTCGTAGGAAACTCATACGGAGCCGGAAATTACGCCATGTGCGGAAAAGCCTACGACCCGAGACTCATCTTTGCGTGGCCAAGCGCTGAACTAGCCGTAATGGGCGGAACACAAGCGGCAAAAGTCCTGATGCAGATTGAAGCTTCATCGCTCAAAGCCAAAGGAGAAACTGTTGACGAGGCCAAGGAAAAAGAACTTTTCGACAAGATCAAAGCCAAATACGACGCACAAGTTTCACCGTATTACGCCGCGGCGAGAATCTGGACAGACGCCATAATCGATCCGCTCGAGACCAGAACCTGGATTTCTATGGGAATCGAGGCCGCGAACCACGCTCCTATCGAGAAAAAGTTCAATTTGGGAGTGATTCAGGTTTGAGTGCTGGAGTTCGAAAGTGCAAGGTGCTAAAGTCTTAAAGTTTGAAATATGCTGACTGTCGATTATAATGAACTGAAAACCGGCGAAGAACTCGGTTTGGAGAATACCGAATTTGCTGATCTGGAGTTTTACCAAGGCGTTCCTTTTACGGGTTTGGCGGTTTCTGAGAACGAACACGTGAAGCACGAATTGTCTTATTTAGACGGACTTAGGCAAGGCGAAAGCAAAGGTAATTATGCAAACGGCGGCCAATTTTACACAGGCCATTACGAAAAAGGCGTCGAAGTTGGCGAGCATTTTACCTGGAACGAAAACGGGATTCTAACCGAATACGAGAACTTCGACACGCCTTACACCAAGCGGCTTTTTGAAGATACGGGCGAACTTTTCTACGAATCAGTCAAAGGCGCAAACCTGACTTATTTCTACAAAGATGGACGTCCGATGCTTGTCGAGGAAAATCGAAAAGACGTAAAAGTTTTCGCGCGAACCGGCGAACTCGCGTTCCTGAAAAAGTTCAACGATCGTTGGGAAAATGAAGAAACGTACAACAAAGACGGAAAGTATTCCACTGAATTCGCAGACGACGTACTCCAATCGCATTTTGCAGAAATGGCGGAATTTCTAGAAATCAGGATCGACATTTTCAGATGGCTGGCCAGAAAGCGCGAAACCGATCGGGCGTTTTCTGTACAAGCTTTCAGTACATTGATCGATGGCGACCACTTGAACGTGAAATCAGATGCAATGCTGATTGCAGGAAATCTTGGCCTTGACGAATGTTTGCCGTTGTTGCACGAATACACTTCCGATCACAGCATTCCAAAGACCGAAATCGACCGCGTTTCGGGAAACCAGATTCCGGTTACGGCGCGAATTTCGGGTATGGCTTATCACGCTATCGAAACGATCGAGAATCCGAAAGCGCGAACCCAGGAAGAACACGATTCGTTCTGGCGTTCGTTTTTCAACACGAAATGAGTTAAATTGGACGAAAAATCGGTTATGAAAAAACTGCTACTCTTGGTGTTTTTTATCGGACTTTCGGCAACAGCCCAGGAATCATCGGCATTGCTAGAGAAAGAGAAAGTCAAAAGCAAGCTGTCGGTTTCCATGCTTCGCGAGCTCAAGTCGTCTTTGAAAACCAATTACGGCAAAGACCTCGACAGCCTCAAAGTGATCGCGATCTATTATTATCAGCCAAAAGTGAATTGCACGAATTCCGACGTCTACAAATTCATCAAGCCCGAAAAAGAAGAACCGAAAGACAGGAAATACACCAAATCGGATCTGCTGTATCTGTGTTTCGAGAAAAATATCCCGAGCAAATACGTGAAATACGATGTCGGAGCCACGGTTTACAATGCATTCTTTAGCGAGAACCGCGGTTGCGAAGGCACTGTGTGCGTGACTTCTGACGGAAATTACATCTTGCTCAAGAACCGCGCATCGGTCTCGACCATCAACAAATTTCTCGAAGAACTTACGGGCAAACGCTGAATTCTCGCCATTGTAGTGTAACTTTCACACGGTTTTTACCACCAATCGAAAAAACACGACAATGAGAATCGCACTATTTTTACTGCTGGCTTCCTCGGCGGCCTCTGCCCAGATCTTTGCCGAACACAGTTTTACTAGAAAAGACTCGCTTCACGGCGGATTGCGTCCCGAAAGGACGAGTTACGACGTGCAGCGCTACGACCTCGACATCAAGATCGACACCGAAGCCAAGACGATTGTTGGCTTCAACGACATCACTTTTAAGGTCGTGGAACCGACTTCTAAAATCCAGGTGGATCTTTTCGACAACATGAAGGTCGACAGTATCGTTTTCGACAAGAAACAATTGATGTACAAGCGCGAGTTCAACGCGATTTTCGTCGATTTTCCGTCGGCACTCAAAAAAGGTTCCGAAAAAACAGTTCGCGTTTATTACTCCGGAACGCCTATTGCCGCGCCACGTGCGCCTTGGCAAGGTGGTTTCGACTGGAAAAAAGACCGTAACGGAAAGACTTTCGCTGGCGTTGCGGTTCAGGGAACGGGCGCGAGTTTGTGGTATCCGGTCAAGGACTCCCAAACCGATGAACCGGACAAAGGTGCATCGATCAAAGTTGCCGTGCCGAATGGTTTGATGAACGTTTCCAACGGACGTTTCAAAGGTTCAAAAGATCTGGGCAACGGTTACACGCGTTGGGATTGGGAAGTGAAAAGTCCTATCAACAATTACGATATCACAGTGAATATTGGCGATTATGCTCACATCCACGACACTCACAAAGGTCTGGATCTGGATTATTATGTGCTCAAATACAACCAGAACAAAGCCAAGGAACATTTTGCCGAAGTCAAGACCATGCTCGATTGCTTCCAGTCGAAGTTTGGGAAATATCCTTTTGCCGAAGACGGATACAAATTGGTCGAAACGCCTTATTTGGGAATGGAACACCAAAGTGCCGTGGCTTACGGAAATGAGTACAAAAAAGGTTACCGCGGCAACGATCTTTCGGGAACGGGAATCGGGACGACTTTCGACTACATCATCGTACACGAAAGCGGACACGAATGGTTCGGGAACTCAATCACTTCTCAAGATATTGCCGATATGTGGATACACGAAGGTTTTACCATGTATTCGGAAGCGGTTTACATCGAGTGCACTTTGGGATCTGAAAAGGCGCATCAATACATGAACGGCATCCGAAAAGGCATTTACAACTACGACCCTATCATCGGGAAATATGGCGTGAACAATGAAGGGTCTGGCGAT
>JBCNQO010000281.1:0-4007 GCA_039592825.1 Flavobacterium sp. | reverse complement strand
AGTTCATTAAGGTTTTGGAACTATTAAGATAGTTAAGCTCAAAAAAAATGCTCATAATCTTTTCTTAATGCTCTTAATGAACTTAATGCCCTTAATGGTAAAGCCGGCGAAGCCGAAATAGTAAACTCATTGGTAATTTGGCGCAGCCAAAACTTAACTTTTCTAAACTATCTTAATTGTAAATTTCACGGTCAAAATGTCAAACGCAAAAAACAGCACGCTTTTCACCCTACTTTTTTTGGTAGCGGCGTTGCTGTTCGTATTTGATTTGGCCTACGGACCGGTTTCCATACCAATCGAAGACGTCGTAAAAAGCCTTTTCGGAGGAAAAGCCTCGAAGGAAACCTGGCATTACATCGTATTGAATTACCGATTACCAAAAGCGATCACCGCGATTCTGGCCGGAATGGGATTATCGACAGCCGGTTTATTGATGCAGACGTTATTCCGGAATCCGCTCGCAGGGCCAGACGTTCTGGGATTGAGTTCAGGATCGAGTTTAGCCGTAGCTTTCGTAGTCATGGGCGCCGGACTTTTCCCGGGAATCCTGGGCACGTGGCTGCTTTCGTCCTATTCGATCATTCTCGCGTCTTGCCTGGGAAGTTTTGTGGTTTTACTCGCAGTTTTGGCCGTTTCCCAAAGACTCAGAAATACGGCTGCGATCTTGATCGTAGGTTTGATGTTCGGAAGTTTCACGAGCGCCATCGTGTCGATTTTTACCTATTTTTCAACGGCCGAACAATTGCAGAAATACACGTTTTGGGCGATGGGAAATCTGGGCAATCTGTCTTGGTTGTCAATTCTGATTTTGGCGATCTGCGTTTTATGCGGACTGTTGCTGTCGGTATTTTGCCTCAAAGCTTTGGACGCACTTTTGCTCGGTGAAAACTACGCGAAAAGCCTCGGACTGAACTACAAAAAATCGCGATTACTAATCATTCTCGCCACAAGTATTTTGGCCGGAAGCATTACCGCTTTCGCCGGACCGATCGCGTTCATCGGACTCGCCGTTCCGCACATGGCCAAACTGCTTTTCAAGACCAGCAATCACAAGACTTTATTCGTCGCGACACTGATTTTCGGAGTCATTATTTTGTTGATTTGCGACATTTTGTGCCAATTTCCGGGAAGCGATGTGACTTTGCCAATAAACGCGATTACATCAATGATTGGCGCGCCTGTCGTCATCTGGCTTTTGGTCAGGAAAAGAAACGCCTTTGAATGATGCAAAACCCGATTTTACATACGACCAACCTCAGTATCGGCTACGAAACCAAAAAGCAGCAAACCGTTGTGGCTTCTGGCATTTCGCTTTCGCTGACGGCCGGAAAACTGATTTCGATGATTGGCGCGAACGGTATCGGAAAATCAACTTTGCTGCGCACTTTGACAGGCATTCAAAAGCCGATTTCGGGACAAGTTTTTCTCGATGAAAGAGTCGTTTCGGATTATCTTCCATCGGAATTATCCCAAAAATTATCACTTGTTTTAACCGAAAAATTGCCACCAAGCAACCTCACGGTTTTTGAACTCGTCGCGCTCGGACGCCAGCCTTACACGAATTGGCTCGGAAAATTGACGCCCGAAGACATCGCAAAAGTGAACGAAGCTTTGCAGTTGACAGGAACTTTCCATTTGTCTGCCAAAAAATATTTCCAGATTTCCGACGGACAATTGCAGAACGTTCTCGTGGCACGCGCACTGGCTCAAGACACGCCACTTATCGTGCTTGACGAACCCACGACGCACCTCGATTTACAGCACAAAGCGACGCTGTTCAAACTATTGAAAACCTTGAGTTCGGAAACCGGAAAATGCATTCTTTTTTCGACTCACGATGTTGAAATGGCAATCCAATTGTCAGACGAAATCATTGTGATGAACCACGGGAAAGCGGTTCAGGATTCGCCCGAAAACCTTATTGAAAACGGACATTTCGACTCCCTTTTCCCAGACGAAAGCATCATTTTCGATAGACACAAAAAACAGTTCGTGTTTCGCGATTTTTGAGAATCCGTTGGGATTTTTTACCGATCGACTTCGCTATATTTGGGTAACTTCACGACTATGAAAAACTGCTACCTCGCCATTTTGCTGCTGCTTTTCGCATCGGCTTCTGCCCAGATCAAACTCGAATTGACGCCTCAGGGATTTCCGTCCACGACGATTCCGCGTCCGCAGGTCATTGACGACCGATTGATCGAGGCCGTGAAGAATTGGGTTGCGACGTACAACGAAAAAAACGAATATGGTTACGATGTTTCGGACGTTTCGTCAAGCGGAATGACCATTGAAGCCTACAAACGGAACGCGTTCTATTACACGAACAAAGGCGAAGTTTTCCAGCACAGGATTCGCTACAGAATGCGTCTGGAGTTCGCGAACCAAACGATCAAGACGCAATTTTCGGTGATCGAGATTTATGCGCAAAAGAATTTGCTAAAGCTCAAAACCTCGGAATTTTTCTTGCCCGACGGACGTTTGAAAGACGACTATCGCGACGCAAAACCATCTTTGGAAAAAACGGCAAACGCGATCCTGAACAATTTCGCCGACTTTATGGCGAGAACCTAAACGAGTTTTTCCACTTCCTTAACTTCTCCGGGCTGCAAGTTTTCGAGCCACGTTTCGCCTATTCGCACGCGAACCAAACGCAAAGTTGGGAAACCGACGGCCGCGGTCATTTTGCGCACCTGACGGAATTTTCCCTCGGTTAAAGTGATCGACAGCCAACTCATCGGGCCATGCCTTTCATCGCGCACTTTGCGGTAAGGCAAATCTGGTGTTTCTATCAATCTAGCTTTGCAGTTTTTGGTGAGATAACGAGTGCCTTTGACCCCGATTTCGACGCCTTTTTGGAGCAAATCGATAGCTTCTTGCGTGACGATTCCGTCCACTTTGGCGAAATACTCCTTTTCCATGTGTTTGCCCCGGACGATTTCCGACATCATTCCGTCTGTAGTCAAAAACAGCAAACCTTCCGAATCTTCGTCCAATCGGCCAATTGCCATTGTTCCCGCGGGAAAATCGTGGAGTTCACCCAGCAATTTCTTGTTGCGCTTTTTCTCGTAAATGAACTGGCTCAGGTAGCCGAACGGTTTGTAGATATGGAAATGACGGTGCATCGGGCAAAGATAAAGCGATGTTAAACCTTGGGCAAGACCAAAATTAAAGCCGTAAATTCCTGTAAAACACAACAAAAATGGACACGACACACAACAAGGACATCGGAGACAAAACGATGAACAACCAACAGAAAAAAGGCGACCTGAACGAAGGTTTCAGCGGGGAGAATTTGCCCGAAGACTACAATCCGGCGAAGCACGTAAAGGAGAAAGAGACGAATGCTTCGGGTGACGAAAAAACGGTCGACCGCGCGAGAAACGCCGACGCGACAACCAAAGACGAAGCCAACTACAAAGAATCGGGCACACACAAAAAAAGCGATCTTTCCCAACAAAAAATCGACGGAAAAGAAGACCTGAACTACGATTCACCCAAGCGAAAAGACTAACTTAGGACGCAAAACCTCAATATTTAAATGGACCAAAATTCCTACGAAAAAACATTCACGGAAGACGACGCCGTGGGTTGGCTCGCAATCGATGCAGCACTTGAAAACGTTTACGGCGAACAGGAATCGCGCCATTACGGGCCGTTATGCGGCCTGCACTTTATAGCCGGCGGCACCGACCCTATTGACGGCACGAGCATTTACGACGTGGAAAAACAGGAATTCCATCGTCACATCGTGAGTTACGGCATGAGCGAATTGTATTTTGACCCGGAAAAAGCCGGTGGCGAATTCAGCAAATGGGGTTTTGAGTTCACGATGCGCATCAAGCCGTTCGAACAAGATGAAACCGATCCGCTTTGGGCTGTTCAGGTCATGAACAACCTGGCGCGATACGTCTATCAAAGTGGCAATTGGTTCGAGGAAAACCATTTTATTCCGGCAAACGGCCCGATCCGCCTTGAAACCGACACCGATATTACGGAACCCGTAC
>JBCNQO010000280.1:0-4030 GCA_039592825.1 Flavobacterium sp. | reverse complement strand
GCAGCACCAGCTTCGGTACGCCCATCGCGGCGATGGTCTGCAACACCCGGCGGAGCATCTTCGGTCGCGGCATAAAAATAACAACACCAACCGCAACTTGTCTACAAACACGTTCTACCGCGATGCAGACGAAGACGGCGTGACAGATGCGACCGAGACAGACAACCGTAACCAGAAAAGGCACGACAAGAACAATCAGGATCGTTTCAATGCCGGTTTTGAATTTTCCGAACCTTTACGCGATTCCATCAGCATCAAAGTGCAATTGGAATTCGAGAAAAACCAGGACATTTCCAACCGACGTACTTTTGACTTCGATCCGGCGTCTGAAACCTATTCGCTTTTCAACGATTCCATCACGAACTATTTGCGTTCGGGAACCCAGAGAATTACGCCATTGGCCGGTTTCAGTATCAACAAGAAGAAAATCAATTTGAGTGCGACGATTGGAACTTCGGTCTACAAATTCGATGCGAACTCGAATTATCTGGGCGAAAGAGTCGCAATCAGTCAGGAAAAAATGTATCCGCAGGCCAATCTTTGGGGTGGAATCAACTTTACGAAATCTCGCTCTTTGTGGATGAATTACAGCTTTGACGTGAATTTCCCGTCGGCGGCGCAAATCCTTCCGGTAACCGACGTTTCGAATCCGCTAAGTACGCAAACCGGAAATCCTTTCCTTAGTCCGAACAAATCGCATTATGTTTATCTGAGCCTTCGCGACTATGATTTCGCGACCAAATCGGGTTGGAGCATTTACGGAGGCGGAAACTTCTACGAAAGCCAGGTCGTTTCTTCTACGACTTACGATTCGAGCCGAAAAGCGTCCACGACTTACACCAACGTTTCGGGCAACAGCAGTTTGTGGTTTGGCGGAAACTGGAGCAGAACGATCAAGCACGAGGCGCATTCGTACCGTTTTGGCGTCGGGATGAACGGCGGTTACAGCCGCAACCAAGGTTTTGTAGAAGGCGAATTGTTCGAT
This sequence comes from Flavobacterium sp., assembly GCA_039592825.1. Taxonomy (GTDB): domain Bacteria; phylum Bacteroidota; class Bacteroidia; order Flavobacteriales; family Flavobacteriaceae; genus Flavobacterium. The sequence continues at coordinate 3,045 of JBCNQO010000280.1, read as the reverse complement.
GCGAAATCGGTCAGGCTTTCCCCTCGCGTGACTTTCAATTACGATTACGGCGAACTTTTATCGATCGGGCCGCGTTACGACTTTACTTACAACGAGACGCAATACACGAATTTCCTTACAGACAAACAGTCTAACGTAACGCACAAATTCACGCTTCAAACCACTAGCTATTGGCCAAAGCACGTCGTTTTCGGAAACGATTTCACGTACACTTACAACTCGAACATCGCAGACGGTTTCAAGAAAGATTTCTATTTGTGGAACATGAGTTTGGGCTACAATTTCTTTGGCGACCAATTGTTGGCTAAGGTAAAAGTGTACGATATGCTAAACCAGAACCAGAACACGACGAGAAGCATTTCCACGACTTACATCCGCGACGAGGAAAATATTGTGCTAAAACGATATGCAATGTTTTCTCTTACGTATAAACTCGATAAATTCGCAGGTAAGAAAAAAGAAGGCGGAAGACGCTTCTTCATGTTCGACTAAAATATTTGAGATATGAAACTGATAGGGAAATTCGAAAGAAACACGGTTAGACTTTTTAACGAAAATACGCTTTACGGATCGATTGATTTCAGTGCCGAAAGAGCGTTCCAGGCCGACATTTTCGTGTATGCCGACCGTTTTCACGTAGGCCCGAAATCAGAAACCGACAAAAACCTCGTCGTGACCAAAGGCGACAAGACGTTGTTCACTTTCGAGTTCGATAAACTTTGGGGCGGTGCAGAAATCGCATCAGAAGGTGAAGAAAACGGCTATGAAGTGAAAGGCCGTTGGTTCAAGCCCGGAACGCGTCTGGTTGACAACGACGACAAAGATCTTGTAGTGGTAGTTTCAAAAGAATTGACCAATACGGTTGAGGTTTCGGTAGCCGAAAACGTCGAGGCCGTAATGGTTTTGTCAACGCTTTACTATCATTTGTACGCTTCGGGCTCCAAGACGCTTTCTGTTGTTTTGGGCGCGGCGATAATTTAATGGATAATTGACAATTGATAATTGACAATTTGTCGTAGTCGCAATTACGTTTTCATACAACAAGAAAATACAAAAGCCATGGTGATTATCGTGGCTTTTTTTTTGCTCGCTTAGAACAGATACAGTTTCGGCTTCGCAATTATCAATTATCAATTATCAATTATCAATTATCAATTATCAATTATCAATTATCAATTGTGAATTCCTCAAGGACATTTCTTCTCCGAAAGCAAACTTCCGGCCTCGGCATATCCCAAAGCATAAGCCTTTCTTAGGTCAGAACAGTAGTCACCCGAAATCTTGGCGTTGATGCGGTAAAGCGCGCGGTCGTAAACCGCTTCGGGGTCATTCGGACGCAATTTTACGGCAAGGTCGAAATCCTGGAGCGCGGTTTTGTCCTTGAGTTTTTCCTTGCACAAAGCGCGGCTCAGGTACAAATCGCCGTCGTTCGGGTCGATAGTTAGTGCGCGGTCGAAGTCTGATTTGGCGGGAGCGAACATTTCCAGCTGAAAGTAGAGATAACCGCGATTGATGTAAGCCTGGGAATTCATTGGGTCAAGCCCGATGCAGGCCGTGTAGCCGTTTATCGCGCCTTTTTTGTCATCGGCAAGCGACTTTGCGTATGCGAGGTTGAAATGGCCTTTATACTCGCGCGTGTTCAGTTTCACGCAAGTGGCGTAATCGGCGATCGCTTTGTCGAACTCATTTCTTCTTTCGTACAAAAGTCCACGGCTGAAATACGATTGGTACGAATTCGGGTCGAGCTCGATCGCTTTGTCGTAATCTTTTAGCGCATCGGCACCCGATTCCTCGAGCTTGGCTTTCCAGTAACCGCGTTTCTGGTAATAGTCCACATTTGGGTTGATCTTTATCTTTTCGTCTAGTTCGGCGATATTCTTCAAGACTTGTTCTTTCGAAAAGCCCTGGGAAAAGCACGCGAAAGGCAAAACGAGTGCAAAAAAGCACAATAGGTAGGTAGGGAAATGGTTATTCATTGGGGACGAATTGATGACGCGAAATAAGTGAAAATTCCGTTCCGTTCATCGACAGGTTTCGGCCAAGATCTGTTTTGCGTCTTTCACTCCAAGTTGTAATGCCATTTTGAGGTCGGCGCAATGGTCAAGCTTGAGTCTGTTGTTGAGCTTATACAACGCCCGATTTAGGTAAGCTACTCCGTTTTTAGGTTGCAAGGAAATGGCCTTGTCGAAATCCGCCAGTGCCGTTTTGTTTCCGAGTTCCGATTTTGCCATGGCGCGGTTGGCGTAAGCCTGCGAGTCTTTCGGATCTAATGCTATCGCCGCGTCGAAATCGGCCAAAGCTTTCTGCGGTTTGTTAGAGTCGAGATAAAGTTTTCCGCGATTGACAAGATTTACAGAAGACTTCGGGTCTAACGAAAGCGATTTGTCGTAGTCTGAAATCGCTTTTTCGATATTTCCTTTTGCCGCATAAGACAGTGCGCGTCCCGAATAGGACAATGTTTCGTCTGGCCTGATCCGGATGGCGTTTGAAAAGTCGGCGATCGCCTGCGTATGGCGATTCAGTTTTTGATTACTGAACCCGCGTGACCTGTAAGCGTCGGAATGATCGGGCTTCAGAGCGATGACTTTGTCGTAATCTTCCAACGCGCTTTCGAACTCGCCAAGTTTTGCTTTGTCGAAAGCACGCATGTAGTAAGTGTCGGCGTGATCGTGTTTGGACAAAACGGAATCCGCGGCGCGAATCGCTTCGCGAAGATCGCTTTTCTCTTTTTCGGAAAGTTGTTGCGCGTTGCAAAAAAGGCCCGAAAGCAACAGTAAGGCTAAGTAAAATCTCATTGGTTTGGTTTGTCCAAAAATAAAAAATCGCGGGTTTTCTACGCCCGCGATTTGTTTGAATTTCAGATTTCAGATTTCAGATCTTCAGATTGGAATTTGGATTTTTGGATTTGGAATTTCCAGTTTACCAGCTTCCGCCAGCGCCACCTCCAGAAAATCCGCCTCCGCCGAATCCTCCACCAAAGCCGCCTCCGCCGCCACCTCCGAATCCGCCGCCCGAAGAACTTCCGCCTCCAAAGCCGCCTCGTCC
>JBCNQO010000028.1:0-8676 GCA_039592825.1 Flavobacterium sp. | reverse complement strand
TACTCAGGAACTCAGGAACTCAGGAACTCAGGAACTTCAGCACTTTAGCACTCCAAAAAATGAGAAAAATCAAAATGATCTGGGATTTTCGTGGTCCGGCCGCTGCAAAAACCGCCGAGCACCACGAAATTCACCTTAAGGAATATATCGCCATGGAGAAACTGCCGCTCGAGATTACGGGTTTTACGGCGTTGAACGAAATGCACGCAATCGCTTATGTCGTGGTTACCGATGCCGAGATGATTCAGGTTCGCGATGCTTTGAAGCCGCATCGGGGCGAGCTTTACGAAGGGTGATATTTCATCATTCGTTGTTCGTTAATCGTTGTTCAACGTTCAAATTCTCGCTTCAGCGGACTCCACCGTTGAAACTTTTTGAACCATTAAGGGCATTAAGTTCATTAAGAACATTAAGATTTTCTCGGACTTCGTCATTTGCGGTTACTTTGAAGTTCGTCGTTCGTTAATTGTTGTTCAACGTTCAAATTCTCGCTTTCGCGGATTTACTGTTAATTTTTTTGAACCATTAAGTTCATTAAGGACATTAAGGTTTTTCAGTTGAGCTTTCTAGTATTGCGGGATTTCTCAATCTCGACCCAACTCTTTCGCGATGGGCTCGAAATGACACTGGTTTTCTGAACTTCGACCTTAAATTTTAGCGCGAGCTTGTAGTCAAAAAGCAGTTCGAGCGACCTCAAATTGCTGTCTTGCACTTCATATTCGAATTCGTAAACCAAGTTCTTGCACGTAAACGGTACATATTTTTGGCGTGCCAGAATACGAGAATCAGCAACGCGGTCCCCATTCTCGTCGGTTCCCCAATTGATTGTTGGGTTCCGGATCACATTGGTATTGATCTGGATTTTATCGACAAGGTAACGCAAGTCCAACTTAAATTTGATGCACTCGCCAACCTGCACTTTCAAAACGCCGGTTTCGGGCGATAAGACTTCCATCACTTGATGGAAATGCGAACTCATAAAGGGTTGGTCGCGATATTTGATTTTGTCTTCTGTTGAAGTGAACGGCCAGATCGTATCTTTCGGAAAGTGTTCCAAACGGAACTTCTCCTGAGGCATCAGCCAATAAAAACTGTTGAAATTTGGCACGAATCCGTCGAGTTCGCCTTTGTCGTTTCTGGTACAAAAGCCCGCAGCCCACGTAACGTCGAGGTAGTATGGCTTGTCGTCTATGATGACGATATTCCAGGCATGATCCAACGAACCCATTTTGCCAATTGCATTCGCCGATGTCTTGACGTAACCCGGAACGACACTGCATTGGATTCCCGCATGGCCGCACATTCGCTTGAACAATAAGGAATAACCTTCGCAAATGGCTTTTTTACGCCTCAATATTTTGTCGAGATAGTCGTTCTCGCGCTCTAGGTATTTTTCCGCGCAGTCGTCGTGACCTTTACAATCGGGAATTTTCGGGTGTTCATTTTTGTTGTAAGCTTTGTAATCGTAAGCGATGTTGTGCGCGACCCAAGTAAAGATCGCCCTGGTTTTGTCTGTTTGTGAGGTGTAATTTTTGGTGAGCTCGTAAGCCGTTCGCGCGAGATTGCCCTCGTATTTTACCGTGCGCGCAATGCTATCGAGCGAATGGAAAGGCGGAAAATAAGGTGGCGGCGGTGTTTCGCCCGTGCGTACCGAGATCTCGTCTGTGTAAGTGGAATCGACTTCGATTTTCTGGGAAAAAGCAAAAAAGGTCTGCAGTAGCGAAAAGATAAGGGCGATTTTGACGTGCTGCATTTATTTAATAACCTTTTAAGAATCAAGAGTCAAGAGTCAAGAATCAAGAGAAAAGAACCAAGACGTTGGCCTAGTATGCGGCACAATCTCGATTCTTGGCTCTTGATTCTCTCTCGAAGAGACTCTAATTCGCGACTTCCGAAATAAACTTGATCCGCATCAAACGCAATTCCTCAATATCGTAATCGCCTTCGAATTCCTTGAGCGCGTCTTCAATTTTATCTGTTTCGGATTCCATGAAATAGTCCTGGATTTCCTCTTGCTGATCGTCGTCTAAAAGATCGTCTATCCAATATTTGATGTTGAGTTTCGTGCCCGAATAGACAATCATTTCCATCTCTTTCAACAGCGCGTCCATCGTCATTCCTTTGGCTTTGGCGATGTCGTCCAGCGATAGTTTTCTATCTACGCTTTGGATGATATAGAGTTTGTTGGCCGAATTCGCACCCGTAGATTTCACCACAAGATCGTCCGGACGCGTGATGTCGTTGTCTTCGACGTATCTGGCAATGAGCGCCACGAATTCCTTTCCGTACTTTTTGGCTTTGCCCTCGCCTACGCCGTGAACACCCGAAAGTTCCTCGAGAGAAACCGGATATTTGAGCGCCATATCTTCGAGCGACGGATCCTGGAAAACCACAAATGGCGGCACTCCAAGCGTTTTCGAGACTTTCTTGCGAAGGTCGCGCAACATTCCCATGAGGTTTTCGTCGGCGACGCCCGTAGCTTTCGATTGGGTTACGATCGTATCGTCTTCGTTTTCCTCGTATTCGTGATCTTCGCTCATAAGGAACGAAACCGGCTTCTTGATAAAATCGAGTCCTTTCTCTGTGACTTTGAGAATGCCGTAAGTTTCTATGTCTTTAGACAGATAGCCTTCTACCAAAACCTGACGGATAAGCGCCATCCAATGCCTTTCGTCCTGATCGGCTCCGGCGCCAAAAAATGGTTGCGTGTCGGTTCTATGGGCTTTTATGACGGCGTTCACTTTTCCGATAAGCGTAAAAACGATTTCTTTTGCTTTGTACAGATGCTTGGTATCGCGCACCACTTCGAGCAACAATTTCACGTCGTCTTTGGCCTCTTTTTTCTTCTTCGGATTGCGCATGTTGTCGTCCATGTCGCCGCCTTCGCCCGTTTCCGGATCGAATTCCTCACCAAAATAGTGCAACAGGAATTTGCGGCGCGACATCGAGGTTTCGGCATAAGACACGACTTCCTGCAAAAGCGCAAACCCGATTTCCTGTTCGGCAACCGGTTTTCCCGACAAGAATTTCTCAAGTTTCTCGACGTCTTTGTACGAGTAATACGCCAAACAATGGCCTTCGCCACCGTCACGTCCGGCGCGACCGGTTTCCTGGTAATAACTTTCGAGCGATTTCGGGATGTCGTGATGGATCACAAAACGAACGTCTGGCTTGTCGATTCCCATTCCGAAAGCGATTGTCGCAACAACCACATCGACATCTTCCATAAGGAACATATCCTGATGCTTCGCTCTCGTTTTGGCGTCAAGCCCCGCGTGATAAGGAACGGCACGAACTCCATTCACTTGCAAAACCTGGGCGATCGCTTCTACTTTCTTTCTCGAAAGACAATAGATGATGCCCGATTTGCCTTTGTGATTGCGGATAAAACGTATGATGTCGGCTTCGATATTCTTGGTTTTCGGACGTACTTCGTAGTACAGATTTGGCCTGTTGAACGAAGCTTTGTAAACGTCGGCTTTGGGAATATCGAGGTTCTTGAGAATGTCTTCCTGCACTTTCGGGGTTGCCGTTGCGGTCAAGCCGATGATGGGAATGTCTCCGAAATTCTTGATGATCGCCCTGAGATTGCGGTATTCCGGACGAAAATCGTGTCCCCATTCTGAAATACAGTGCGCCTCGTCTATCGCTACGAAAGACAATTTCTGGGTTTTTAGAAAATCGGCGTATTCTTCTTTTATGAGCGATTCGGGAGCGACGTACAAGAGCTTGGTCTTGCCGGCCGCTATATCGCTTTTCACGGTCTGGATTTCAGACTTGGTCAACGACGAGTTCAATACGTGGGCCACGCCCGCTTCGGCAGAAATTCCGCGAATGGCGTCGACCTGGTTTTTCATGAGCGCGATCAAGGGCGACACCACGATTGCCGTGCCTTCCTCTATTAGCGCGGGCAATTGGTAGCAAAGTGACTTTCCGCCGCCTGTTGGCATGATCACGAAAACGTCTTGTTTTGCTAAGATGCTTTTAATGACTTGCTCCTGCAAGCCCTTGAACTGGCTGAAACCAAAATACTTCCGTAACTGCTGATGTATATCAATTTCGGGTAGATTCATTCTAAGGAATAAGGGTAATTTGCGTACATTTGCTTTCCCTAAAGATAACATTTATTTTTACGGATACAAAACTTTCTAGCATCGTAATCTATTGATGGATACCGAAAAAATACTGGCTTCCGCCAAGCGAACCATTCTCGCTGAAAGCCAATCGATTGCCCACCTTTCCGATTTGCTTACCGATGATTTCGTCAAGACGGCCGAACTTGTTTTCAAGACTTCGGGACGCGTGGTCGTGACCGGAATCGGCAAGAGCGCGATCATTGCCCAGAAGATCGTGGCGACCTTGAATTCTACGGGAACGCCGGCTTTGTTCCTGCACGCTTCCGAAGCCATTCACGGCGATCTGGGAATGGTGCAGCCCGAAGATGTGGTAATCTGTATTTCCAAAAGCGGAAACAGTCCGGAAATCAAGGTTTTGGTAGAAATCCTGAAGCGTTTCGGCAACAAGCTCGTCGGAATGACCGGGAATGTGACTTCGTTTCTGGCCAAGAATTCCGATCTGGTTTTAGATACGACCGTTGCATCAGAAGCCGATCCTAACAATCTCGCACCCACGAATTCCACGACGGCTCAACTCGTAATGGGCGACGCACTCGCGGTTTGCCTTATCGAAATGCGCGGTTTCGGTCCGGAAGCTTTCGCCAAATACCATCCCGGTGGCGCTTTGGGCAAGAAATTGCTTTTGAGGGTTGGCGATATGCTCGATATGACGCATCGCCCGTCGGTGGCACCAGATTCGTCCATAAAAGATGCCATCGTCGAGATTTCCCAGAAAAGGCTTGGCGTGACGGCTGTGGAAGAAAACGGCAAAGTCATCGGCATCATTACAGACGGCGACATCAGGCGAATGCTGGAAACCCGCGATTCACTTATCGGCTTGACCGCAAAAGACATCATGACCAAAAACCCGAAATCGGTGACTTCCGTAAGTATGGTGGTAGATGCATTGAACATCATGGAAGATTTTTCGATTACACAACTCATTGTCGTTGACCAGGACGCGTACAAAGGCGTCATTCACCTGCACGACATCTTAAAAGAAGGCGTCGTATAATGGCAAAAAAACAGAGAAAACCCTTGAGCGAAATGTCGTTCATGGATCATTTGGAAGAACTCAGATGGGTTTTGGTTCGCAGCACGATCGCTGTTCTTATTACGGCAACAGCCATTTTCTTCGTGAGCGATTACGTGTTCGACGATTTGGTGCTCGCGCCTTTGAAACCCGATTTCGTGACGTACCGCTTTTTTTGCGATTTGACGCAATACCTCGAGTTTTCGGACATCTGTATCACTGCAGACGACTTCAATTTCATCATACAAAATACCGATATGGAAGGCCAGGTGAACATTTTGGTCTGGATGTGTATCGTGGGCGGATTTATCGTTGGATTCCCTTACATCCTTTGGGAATTCTGGAAATTCATCAGCCCTGCTTTGTATGAAAAAGAGCGCAAAGGAGCCAAAGTTTTCATCACGGTTTCGTCTTTGCTGTTCTTTTTGGGCGTCGTTTTCGGATATTACCTGATTGTTCCGATGTCGGTTAACTTCTTCGCCACTTTCAAGGTGAGTGATTTGGTCAAAAACCAGTTCAACCTTGACTCTTATATGGGAATGTTCAAGACTTCGCTCATTGCCTGCGGATTGTTCTTTGAGCTTCCTGTAATCATTTATTTCCTTTCGAGACTGGGCTTGATCACAGCAGAATTTCTGAGAAAAACACGCAGATGGTGGATCGTGGGAATTCTGGTGGTGGCCGCCATAGTGACGCCTCCAGATGTCGTGAGCCAGGTCATCGTGTCTATTCCGATGATCATAATTTTCGAAGGAAGTATTGCCATTGCCGCGCTAGTCGGAAAAAAGAAAAAAGCAGAAGAAATCGCAAATACTTAAGTTATGTCTGAACTCGTACAGGAATTCAACGACTATCGTTCTAAAATGAACGAGAAGCTTTTGGCCGACAACAACAAGGTCATCAAACGCATTTTCAACCTCGACACCAACGCTTACGCGGAAGGCGCTTTGGACGTGAAGACCAAGGAATTGCTGGGACTTGTCGCTTCGACGGTTCTGCGTTGCGACGATTGCGTGAAGTACCACCTGGAAACCAGCCACAAAGAAGGCGTGACCAAAGAAGAGATGATGGAAGCCATGAGTATCGCTACTTTGGTGGGCGGCACGATCGTGATTCCGCACCTTCGACGCGCTTATGAGTTTTGGGAAGCTTTGGAGCAATCGAAATAATTGTTTGTTAAGACATAGCACCTTTGACGGGCTAATTCGTTTATTTGTCGCTAAATTCTGTTCGATATTCTACTTACACTATGAAACTAAGAGCTGAAAACCTCATCAAGACCTACAAGAAAAGAACTGTCGTAAAAGGCATTTCGGTAGAAGTGAACCAGGGAGAAATCGTGGGTTTGCTTGGGCCGAACGGAGCCGGAAAAACGACTTCTTTCTATATGATCGTAGGGTTGGTGAAGCCGAACGGCGGATCGATCTATCTTGATCAAACCGACATTACCGATTTCCCGATGTACAAACGTGCCCAGAACGGGATCGGTTATTTGGCTCAGGAAGCTTCGGTTTTTCGCAAACTCAGCATAGAAGACAACATCATGAGCGTTTTGCAGCTCACGAATCTTACCAAAGACGAACAGGAAGCGAAAATGGAGTCGTTGCTTGACGAATTCTCGCTTCAGCACATCCGCACCAACCGTGGCGACCTTTTGTCTGGTGGCGAAAGACGTCGTACCGAAATCGCGCGCGCACTTGCAACCGACCCAAAATTCATCTTGCTGGACGAACCTTTCGCGGGCGTTGACCCGGTTGCGGTAGAAGACATCCAACGCATCGTTGCCCAACTCAAGAACAAGAACATCGGAATCCTTATTACCGACCACAACGTTCAGGAAACACTGGCAATTACAGAGAAAAGTTACCTTATGTTCGACGGTGGCATCCTAAAAGCCGGAACGCCCGAAGAACTCGTTCAGGACGAGATGGTACGTCGCGTTTATCTGGGTCAGAACTTCGAGCTTAGAAAGAAGAAGCTTGATTTCGGCCCTAAGATCGAAGATGCCGACGTGACACACTAAGCTCAAAATCAGAAAAAAAAATAAAAAATCGCCCTGACAGTTTCAAAAATTTGTCAGGGCGATTTTTTTAGTCCTGCCGTTTTCCGACGAGAAAAACCCCAGAACGCGCTAAGAGCTACCACTTTTGCTTCTCCATCAAACTCTTTAAATAAAGCTCATCCTGTTGCATAACATCAGGTTTGCTTTGTTGCTGATATTGCTTGATGACACTATGCGCATTCACGACCGCATCTTTATAAGTCGGGAATTCTTTGGCAACCGTGACGAGATTGTTCAACGCTTTTAAGCCTTTTCCGCTTTTGATCAGATAAAACGCGTATTGCGAACGGAAATAAGGACAGTGATGGAACTCCGGAGCGACTTTTTCCCATTCAGTTTCGGGCGCGTCCGAACTCTTCAAAAGTCCAACGGCGTAAACCGACGAATGCGCGATATCGTTTCGGAAACAAACCAAATCGTAAAGTCCGAAGTTTTTCGCACCCGATTTTGCCAATTGACTGTTCGCCACCGTATTCTTGTAAATTTCGTGGGCGCGTTCGCGAGAACCTTTCAGATGTAAGATATCGGCTAAAACCAACTGCGCACGAGACGATCTGGAATTGAGCGAAACCGCTTTTTCGGCATATTTCAACCCTTCATCCAAACGCGAAAGCACAAACATGCAACGCGCGTACGAAGCCAGAAATTCGGCGTCGTCGAAATCTTCGGGCTGGCCGAATTGCTTGATAAACTTGAGCGCCTTTTCAGGAAAACGGTCAATCACGAAACGTTCAATCGCTTGCCATCTTTCTACGACCATCAGATAATGTTGATCGAGAGCCGAAAACAAAATGGCGCGTTTGTCCCAAGGTTTCTCTACATTTTTGAGCTCTTCGTAAATCGAAGGAAAAGCCTGTTGCGGCAAAACCGGATCGCCGAACTTATTGTCGAGTTCGGCCTGGAAATCGGGATCGGCAATGCTGAAATAGCGAGCGAATTCCCGGTTGAAAAATGCGGTAAAAGCCTTGTCTTCGTTGGCAGACGGCTTTTTAGGAAGAAGTGAATCGAAAAATCCCATTAAATGCGAAGATTCTGAAGTCGGGATTTTGGCCCGTTGTAAATATTGAGGTCGATTGGCGTTGGGATGCCCGGAATTTCGGCACTTTCGGTGAATTGCCAGAACATCCAGTCGTCTTCGATTTCCTCTACGAAAAAATTGTAGTTGGCGATCCAAAAGACGTAACCTTTGAATTCTTCCTTGAGAAAATCGTCGTAATATCTTTGTCCCGAATAAATGATCGGCGCGACTTTGTAGTGTTTTTCGATGGCATTGCACCAACGATGAAGTCCAACGATAAGGCTGTCCATCGACTGGTTTTCGGGAATTTTCTCGATGTCGAGAACCGGTGGCAAATCGCCCGGTTTCAATCTCACATTAAGGATAAAATGTGCGGCCTGTTCGAGCGAATTCTCGTTCGGACGATAATAATGGTAAGCGCCCCGAATGTGTCCGCGTTTTCCTGCGC
>JBCNQO010000279.1:0-4032 GCA_039592825.1 Flavobacterium sp. | reverse complement strand
TGAAACCCGTTTTGCAAACCAACAATTGCCTGATTTCGATCGAACAGAAAGGCGATTACATTTTGCTCACGTCGGTTATCGACAACCTTGTGAAAGGCGCGTCGGGACAGGCGATCCAAAACATGAATTTGATGTTGAACCTCGAAGAAACGGCCGGACTTCGTTTAAAATCGGCAGCATTCTGAACATGAAAAATCTATTTGACGTTTATCCGTTATACAATATTACGCCCGTGAAAGCCTTTGGCAGCACGGTTTTCGATGAATCGGGCAAGGAATATCTCGACTTTTACGGCGGTCACGGCGTGATCTCGATCGGGCATTCGCACCCGAATTATGTGAAAGCGGTTTCTGACCAAGTTTCCAAAATCGGATTCTATTCGAATTCGATCCAAAACCCGATCCAGGCTGAATTGGCCGAGAAATTATGTGCGTTTTCAGGCTATCCCGACTACTCACTTTTCCTGTGCAATTCCGGAGCCGAAGCCAACGAGAATGCGTTGAAACTCGCGTCTTTCCACACGAAAAAGGCAAAAGTCATCGCGTTCAAGAAAGCATTCCACGGACGAACTTCGGCGGCTGTCGCTTCAACAGACAATCCGTCGATCGTAGCGCCAATCAATGCTCATGAAGTTGTTTTTCTCGAATTAAATGACCAGAAATCGGTGTCGGAAGAATTGCAAAAAGGCGACGTGGCCTGCGTGATCATCGAAGGTATTCAAGGCGTCGGCGGATTGGACGAAGCGACGACCGAATTTTTCCAATTCCTGTCATCGGAAACCAAGAAACACGGAGTCGTTCTGATCCTCGATGAAATCCAGAGCGGTTACGGCCGAAGCGGGAAATTCTTCGCGCACCAACATCACGGAATCAATCCCGATATTGTCTCGATCGCAAAAGGAATGGGAAATGGTTTCCCAATCGGTGGGATTTTAATTTCGCCTGAATTCAAGGCTTCGCACGGTTTGTTGGGAACGACGTTTGGCGGAAACCATTTGGCGTGCGCCGCGGCATTGTCGGTTTTGGAAACGATCAAGTCGGAAAAACTCATTGAGAACGTAAACGAAATCAGCGACTATTTCCGACAGAAAGCGTCCGAAATTTCACAAGTTAAAAACGTGAAAGGACGCGGTTTGATGCTTGGTTTGGAATTCGATTTCGAGATTGCCGATCTGCGAAAAGCACTCATTTATGACTTCGGAATCTTCACCGGAAACGCCAGCCAGAAAAACCTGTTGCGCATTTTGCCACCGCTTTCGATCGATAAATCAGACGTTGATTTCTTCTTCGTCGGAATCAAAAAAGCCATCGGGAAAATCGTCGAGCCCCAAACTTCTGCGCTATGAAACACTTCACTTCTGTAGACGATATCCAGGATTTGGAAAAATTGCTCGATATCGCCCAAAAGCACAAAGAAAATCCGTTTGCGAACGAGGAATTGGGCAAGCGAAAAGCGATTGGTTTGCTGTTTTTCAACCCGAGCCTGAGAACGCGTTTGAGTACGCAGAAAGCCGCGTCAAATCTGGGAATGACGTCGATGGTGATGAACCTGAACACCGAAGGTTGGCTACTCGAATTCGAGGACGGCGTGGTCATGGACGGCAACAAAGCCGAGCACATACGCGAAGCTGCGCAAGTCGTTTCTCAATATTGCGACATTTTGGCCGTGAGAAGTTTCCCTACGCTCACCGACAAAGAAAAAGATGTGTCCGAACAAGTGATTTCGGCTTTCAAGAAGTTCGCGTCCGTGCCCGTGATCAGTCTCGAAGGATCGAGCGAGCATCCGTTGCAGGCTGTTGCCGATGCGCTGACGATCCGCGAATTCAAGACCAAAAATCGTCCGAAAGTCGTGCTCACGTGGGCGCCGCATCCAAAAGCTCTGCCGCACGCGGTTCCGAATTCGTTCGCCAAGATCATGGAATTATCCGACGTCGATTTCGTCATCACGAATCCCGAAGGTTACGACCTCGATCCGAAAATTACAAATGGCGTGACAATCGAGCGCAATCAAAATAAGGCTTTCGAAAACGCCGATTTCATCTACGCCAAAAACTGGAGTTCGTTCGAAAATTACGGCCAGATCTTGTCTCAGGATTTGTCCTGGACGATTACTCAGGAAAAATTGAAACTGACCAATTCGGCCAAATTCATGCACTGTTTGCCGGTTCGCCGAAACATGATCGTGAGTGATGATGTTCTCGACAGCGAATCGTCAATCGTGATTCCGCAAGCCAATAACAGGACTTTCGCCGCGCAAGCTGTGTTGTCTGGAATTCTCGAGAATCTATGAAACCGAAGTTAGTCATTGTAAAAATCGGTGGAAACGTCATCGATAATCCTGAGCTGCTCGAATCGGTTTTAGTCGATTTTGCCAAGCTAGAAGGCGCGAAAATTCTGGTACACGGAGGCGGAAAACTAGCCACGCGTTTGGGCGAAAAACTCGGTATCGAAGCCAAATTCCACGAAGGCCGACGCATTACGGACGAAGCCATGTTGGAAATCGTGGTCATGAGTTACGCGGGTTCGACCAACAAATCGATTGTGGTAAAATTGCAGGCTTTGCAAGTGAACGCGATTGGACTTACGGGCGCCGATGGAAACTTGATTTTGTCTGAAAAACGTCCGGTGAAAACGGTAGATTTCGGGTTTGTGGGCGACGTAAAAAAGGTCGATTCCAACAAGCTTTCGAAGTTGCTCGAACTTGGTTTTGTCCCGATTTTTGCCGCGTTGACGCACGACGGAGATGGTCAATTGTTAAACACGAATGCCGATACGATTGCGTCTGAGATTGCAATTGCGTGTTCCGGTTTTTTTGAAACCGAATTGCTGTATTGCTTCGAAAAACCGGGCGTTCTCGAGAATTCCGATGACGACGATTCGGTGATTTCGCTTCTGGATTCCGAACTTTACCAAACTTTAAAAGCCCAAAACAAAGTGCATTCGGGTATGTTGCCCAAGCTCGACAATTGTTTCCGTGCGATTGAAAATGGCGTTTCGACAGTTAAAATCGGAAGTGAAAAATTGTTGTCTGACGAAAATTCGGGCACCAGAATCCAACCTTAAAACCAATGTATGTCTAACCAAAAAATACAGAAACTCATTACCGAAGCGATTGATTTGCTCAAGGATTTGATCGCGATTCCGTCGTTTTCGTCCGAAGAAGACAAAACCGCGGCGCGCATCGAAAACTGGTTTCGTGTGCAGCAAATTCCTTTCGAGCGCGAGAACAACAACATTTGGGCGTTCAACAAATTTTTCGATGCCTCGAAGCCGTTGCTGTTGCTCAATTCGCACCACGACACGGTCAAACCGAACCAAGGTTATACGCTCGATCCGTTCGAGCCAATAGTGAAAGACGGCAAGCTTTTCGGGCTCGGAAGCAACGACGCCGGCGGTTGTTTGGTTTCGCTTTTGGCGACGTTCGCGTATTTTTTCGACCAACAAGATTTGCCCTATAATTTGGTGGTAGTCGCTTCCGCGGAAGAAGAAAGCAGCGGTGAAAACGGACTGAATTCGGTGCTGAAAACTCTGCCCGAGATCGAGGTTGCGATTGTTGGCGAACCGACAGAAATGCAACTCGCAATTGCCGAAAAGGGCCTTTTGGTTTTGGACGTTACCGTGAAAGGAACGCCGGGACACGCCGCGCATCCGAACGACGACAACTCGATTTACAACACTTTGGAAGCCATCGAATGGTTCAAAAATTATAGGTTCGACAAGGTTTCGGCGGTTCTCGGGCCAGTGAAAATGACGGTTACGCAAATCAGCGCGGGTTCGCAACACAATGTTGTTCCGGCCGAGACGCGTTTGGTTGTCGACATCCGCGTGAACGAAAAATATTCGAATGTAGAGATTCTCGAAACGGTTCGCGCAAACGTGAAAGCCGACGTGCAGCCGCGTTCGATGCATTTGAATCCGTCGAGCATTCCGGCAAATCACGAACTCGTGCAATCGGGAATTTCTTTGGGAAGAACGACTTACGGCTCGCCAACTTTAAGCGACCAATCGGTTTTAAGTTGCCAATCGTTGAAGC
>JBCNQO010000278.1:0-4046 GCA_039592825.1 Flavobacterium sp. | reverse complement strand
ATTCGGTCGATATTGAGATCCGTGAACTTGATTCCTGGTCTTTGATTCCTGATTTTTCCGGATCGACTTCAAGAACGAATTACCAACTTACCGAAAGGAACTTTTTAGGACTCGGACATCAGGTGGAACAGCGCTATCAAAGGGATTTGCGAGACGGTGACGACGCTTATTCTGCGAAATATATCGTTCCGAACGTGATGAACACTTTTGTTCGCACGACTTTGAATTATCAGCTGGACTTTCGCAACAATTACGTGAAGAGCGTCAATGTGGAACGCCCTTTCTTCTCGCCTTTCGCGCGTTGGGCCGGCGGTGTCTACTTCGATCAGCGCTTTCGCACCGATACTTTGCCCGACGCGAACAATGTGTTTGAATGGCAGAATTTCAAGTCGAACGCAACAGACATTTGGGCCGGTCACGCGATAAGGATTTTCAAAGGGGAATCCGAAGACGAGAAAACCACTCGCCTTATTACGGCCGCGCGCTACTACAAACTCAATTTCGTGGAATCGCCCATGCAGGCATACGACACGATCAATTTTTATGCTACCGAACGCAATTACCTGGTTGGTGTCGGGATCAGTTCGCGCCAGTTCGTGCAGGATCGGTATTTGTTCAATTATGGAATCATCGAGGACGTTCCTGTAGGGAAAGCCTTCGGACTTACCGGCGGCATGCAGAAAAAGCACCAGCGTTGGCGGACTTATGTCGGAGCCCGCGTCACTTCTGGCAAGTATTACAATTGGGGTTATCTTTCGACAAACCTCGAGTACGGCACTTATTTGAGAGACGGCGATTCCGAACAGAGCGCGCTTTCGCTACAGTCGAATTACTTCACGCCTTTGTACGAGACCGGAAAATGGAAATTCCGGCAATTCATAAAAGGAAGCCTGGTCATCGGCAACGACCGCGAACCTTCGTGGGGCGATATGATGACTTTGAAAGGACAGCGTGGCATTCAAGGTTTGGACAGCCGCACGCTTTACGGCACCAAAAAATGGCTCGTTACGGCCCAGACCCAATCTTATGCGCCTTGGGACGTTTGGGGTTTCCGTTTCAATCCTTATGTTTCTTACAGCATTGGAATGCTTGGCGACGGACCGAACGGTTTTACCAAAAGCAAGGCTTATTCGCAGATTGGCGCCGGATTCATCATAAGCAATGACTTTCTGGTTTTTAGTTCTTTCCAGATTTCTTTCTCTTACTTCCCTACCCGACCAGACGACGACGGTGGTGTTTTCAAGACGAATTCGTTCAACACCGAGGATTTCGGGCTTATGGATTTCGAGTTGGCCAAACCGCGAACCGTGCTTTACGAATAATCGCAATGCTGTAAACCCTTCGCAAAATGGTATAAGGATTCTGTTTGGGCTTTTGCGGAATTTTACGTCAAAACAAAACCATTTTGTCATGAACCTAAAGAGAATATTCGGATCCTTGCTTACAGTCCTGGGAATCGTGGGACTTATTTATGCCGCCTACGTCTTTATGAACACGGGCGGAAAAATGCAGGACATAAAGGCTTTGGCCATTTACGGGTTGCTCGGACTGATCTTTTTCGTGTCGGGCATCGGGCTTATCAAACAGACTAAAGATGCGGCTTGACCGGACTTTGACCTGATAACGAATACTGTACTAAATCGAGGCTTCCATTTTTTGGGAGCTTTTTTTTTGGAGTGCCTGAGAAGTGCGAAAGTGCTGAAGTGCTGAAGTTCGAGTCACAGACTCGGCCACACAATGCTCGGAGTTAAAAACTCCTCGCCACTCTGCCGAAAATGGTTTATCTGTAAGCCTTGAACCTTAAAATATAACCATTGCGTAAAACCCTGATAAACGTGCAAATCCGCAGTATAAAACTGTAAAAACTTCGGGCTGCTATCGTCGTTACTTTGTAATGTAGAAACAAAGAAATACCCAAAGCGATGAAAACGATACTCTACCTTTCACTTAGCCTAATGCTTTTCACGGCATCTGCCAAAGCACAAACAACTTACGATACGAATGCCGAAACCGCCAAAGAACTGGCCGCGGCAATGGGAACAGATAACCTTTTGAACGTAAGATACTTTTACTATCCGAACCTTCAGGCTTACTTTGACCGCGAGACTTCCACTTACCTTTACACCAAAAACGGGAACGATTGGATCGAAAGCTCAAAATTGCCGAACGCTTTGCGCGGTTATTCCCTATCGAACAACAAAAGAGTTCCTTTGACCGATTACACCGGAGACGAACCTTATGAGTTGATCAAGGAACACAAGCAGAAATATCCCGCCAATTATACCACAAAACGTCTTCCGAAAGACAAAGACCAAACCGATGGCGTGGCCATGCAATAAAGAAATTGGTTAAAATGCAGTTTGGAACAGGATCACATCGGTCCTGTTTTTTTATGCCTACATAAGAGATTTTGTAAGACAAATACTCGCAAAATGAACTATTTCGTGCTTTTAATCGTATTTTTATGCACTTTGTCGATTAATTTTATACTTTTATCGACGAAACAAAACGATACATTCAACCATGAAAGCTTTCAAACTTCTATTATTGACCGCACTTTTGTCCCTTTCGGGCTTTGGTGCCGCTCAGGAAACAAGGGTGAAACGAATTCTTCCCTTAGATCCTGAAACCAATTGTCAGGTTCGCTATTATTACTTTCCGAACCTTGAAGCTTACTTTGACAAAGCCGAAGAACTTTACATCTTTAAGGACAAAGGCGAATGGAAACGCGAAAAAGAAATTCCGAGCGGCTATCGCGGTTACGGACTTTACAACAAAGCCAGCGTGCCCATTACCGATTTTGACGAAGACGACATCACGCCGTATTTTGCATCCCACAAAAAGAAATATCCGTACAATTCCCTAAAACGCGGACGAGCGACGGTTTCGAACCAATAAAAACACCCTACTAACTATATTTACTGGCTGTGCCGTTTCGCTTTTCGGGTTGCAAAACCTTAGATCGGTGAAGCGGCATTTTTTAGAATTTGGCTTTTGGCTGTTTTCATTCGATTAAATTAATCATCATAATTCACTAACAAACAGCTACTTGTAATTTAATTCCGATTTGCCGATTCTTTTGGCACGGTCGTTGGAAAGTGCTTCGTAACAACAACCTAAATCGTTACGTTATGAAAACCCTCAAAATCTTCGCCCTCGGATTGTTTCTTGCGATAACAACCACTTCTTTCTCACAAGTATCGGTAAGCGTGAACGTGAATGCTCCGGCTCCAGGCTGGATTGCCGCTCCGGTTCCGGCTGCCCGATATTATTATTTGCCGGATATTCAAGTCTATTACGACAGACCGGCCGCCCAATTCATCTACATGAGCGGTGGCGGATGGATCCGTTCTAGAGCGCTTCCGGTGGCTTACCGCGATTACGATCTTTACCACGGACGCACGGTCTGCATCAATGACTACCGCGGTTATGCGCCTTACTCGCACTACAGAACACACCGCGTGAGATACGGCGGTCCGCGTTATGCCGCTCCAGTGAGAACCGTTTACGTAAAAGAAAAGCACCACGGTCGTGGTCACGGTCACGGACGCGGTCATTACAAAAAACACCACAGACACGACGACTGATATTAACACAAAGGCGCCCCAAAGGCGTCTTTTTTTGTCGACTCTATTTCGTATTTTTGGAATCCATTCGAAAAAACCTCACAACATTTCAATGCCGACACGTTTATTCTGGGCCATTTGCCTTTGCCTTTTCGCTTTCAAGACCAGTTTTTCCCAACCGCCAAAGCCGAATTCGGCCGAGATTTATGCCGATATCCAAAAGCTCAACTTTCTGGGTTCGGTGCTTTACATCGCGGCGCATCCCGATGACGAGAATACCAGACTCATTTCGTGGTTCGCTAACGAAAAAAAGGCGCGAACGGGCTATTTGTCTCTAACGCGTGGCGACGGCGGACAAAACCTGATAGGCCCGGAATTGCGAGAATTGCTTGGCGTGATCCGGACGCAGGAATTGATCGAGGCGCGAAAAATCGACGGTGGCGAGCAGTTTTTCTCTCGTGCCAACGACTTTGGTTATTC
>JBCNQO010000277.1:0-4056 GCA_039592825.1 Flavobacterium sp. | reverse complement strand
AGTTCTTCCACTTCCCGCAAGCCGTCGGCCAAGCCCGCTGCCAAGGCCGCCGGACCCGGGCGCCCCAAGGATCTGGGCACAGATCCAGGCCGTAATGCGCTTTCATTTTCAAAGCAATCTGTTGCCGAAGCATCGGCAAACCCGGCATTGGCGCATATTGGCTCGTATTTTCGGCCAGAGCTTCAGCAACCAACTTCACCAATTCCGGATCGGGATTGAAATCGGGAAATCCCTGGGAAAGGTTCACGGCGCCAAATTCGTTGGCCAGCGCGGTCATGTGAGAGAAAATGTGTCGGCCCAGATTCGGCAGTTTCGATTGGAGTTGCATTTGATGATCGTTTGCCGCAAGTTCAATTTTTTTGGTGGATTTTTAAAACGAAATGGAAAATCAGTCATTGCCTATAGCAACAAAAAAAAGCCACAGAAAAACTCCATGGCCTATATCAGTAAAAATCTGTAAATCTAAAATCTGAAATCTAAAATCCAAAGAATCAATAAGCAACCAATTCCTTCAAAGCCTCCTCAAATCGGCCACGAGACAAATATTGGTCTTCCAGAGCTTTCGTGAACGGAATCGGCGTATCCAAACTCGCCACACGGCGCACCGGACCGTCGAGATACTCGAAACAATCTTCCGTAATCATCGCGGCAATATCGCTGGCAATCCCGCCAAACATACTGTCTTCCTGTAAAATGATCACTTTGTTGGTTTTCTTGACAGATTGGTAAACCGTGTCTTTGTCAAGCGGCTGAAGTGTTCTCAAGTCGATCAAATCGGCAGAGATTTCGGGATTCTTTTCCAAAGTCTCGAGCGCCCAATGCACGGCCGCGCCAAAAGTCACGATCGTCACGTCTTTTCCTTCTTTCAAAACCGGGGCTTGCCCCAAAGGCAAAGTGTAATAATCGCTAGGTACGTCCTGATAAATGCTTCGGTACAAAAGCTTGTGCTCGAAGAACATCACAGGATTCGGGTCGTTGATCGAAGCGTTCAGAAGCCCTTTCGCGTCATAAGGAAAAGCCGGATAGACAACTTTCAAACCTGGCGTTTTGGTAAACCAGGCCTCGTTCGTCTGCGAGTGGAAAGGACCAGCCTGAGTGCCGCCACCACAAGGCATACGCACCACGACATCGGCCTTCTCGTTCCAGCGGTAATGCACTTTGGCGAGATAATTCACGATAGGGTTGAAACCGGTAGAGACAAAATCTGCGAATTGCATCTCGACAATCGCTTTGTATCCGTTTATAGAAAGTCCCATTCCCGCAGAGACCACGGCACTTTCGCAGATTGGTGTATTTTTTATTCTGTCTTTTCCGAAAAGGTCCACAAAACCGTCGGTAATCTTGAACGCGCCACCATATTCGGCAATGTCCTGGCCCATGATCACGAGATTTTCGTGTTTTTCGAAAGACTGTCGCAAGCCTTGGGAAATGGCATCGACGAATCTGATATTTTCCGTCGCGGCGGATGGCTTCACGTCTTCGAACGTATAAGGCGCGTAAACATCGCCCAATTCTTCTTCGTAAGTCGCCTTGATTTCGGCTTCGGTGTTGGCGATCAAAAGATTTTCGTCGATTTCCTTTTTGATCTCGTCTCTCCATTGCTCATCCTTGTCTGCTCGAAGGATGTTCTGTTTCAGAAGGTAACGGCGGAAATTGTCCACCGGATCTTTCTCGGCCCACAAATCCATCAGCTCTTGAGGAACATATTTGGTGCCGCTCGCTTCTTCGTGTCCGCGCATCCTGAAGGTCTTGAACTCAATCAGCACCGGACGCGGATTCACGCGCATCGACTCGACGATTTCAGAAAGTTCGTTATAGATCTCGAGAATGTTGTTTCCGTCCAGAATGTGCGCTTCCATTCCGTAACCGACGCCTTTGTCGGCCAGATTTTCACAGCGATATTGTTCGTTGGTTGGAGTCGAAAGTCCGTAACCGTTGTTCTCTATAATAAATAGGACGGGCAAATCCCAAACCGCGGCAATGTTCAAAGCTTCGTGAAAATCGCCTTCAGAAGTCGCGCCTTCACCGGTGAAAACCGCCGTGACTTTCCCGTTTTTCTTGAGTTTGTTGGCCAAAGCGATTCCGTCGGCAACGCCCAATTGCGGACCAAGGTGCGAAATCATCCCGATGATCTTGTATTCTTGGGTTCCAAAATGGAACGAGCGGTCGCGGCCTTTGGTAAATCCGGACGCTTTTCCTTGCCATTGGGAGAACAATCTATATAAAGGAATGTCGCGTCCCGTGAAAACACCAAGATTTCGGTGCATCGGCAAAATGTACTCGTCTTTGCCCAAAACGGCCGTGATTCCGCATGAAATTGCCTCTTGTCCTATCCCCGAAAACCACTTTGAAACCTTGCCCTGACGGATCAGGATAAGCATTTTTTCCTCGATAAGACGAGGTTTGAGCAAACGTTTGTAAAGGTCGAGCAGTTGGTCGTCTGAGAGATTGCGGCGTTCGAAATTCATCGGTTTTATGTCTGTTTTGGTAAAAACTCTGTCAAAAGTATGAAAAATTACCACTTTCGCAGGTTTGGATTGCGGATTTTTCGATGTTGATAAGTTTAAATCCGACGAGCGTCAATATTTGTCTATTTTTGTGAAACCAAGGCCTTAGCGGGTTTTGGGTTATCAACAAAAAAGTAAACCTATGCAGAACATTCCAAGTGTGGATTTACGTGATTTCCTTTCGGGCAACCCGGAACGTAAACAAAAGTTTGTAAATGAAATCGGAAAAGCCTATGAAGACATCGGATTCGTAGCACTAAAAGGTCATTTTCTAGATGACAAACTGGTAGATGAATTGTACAGCGAAGTGCGCAATTTCTTCAATCTGCCGTTGGAAACCAAAAAAGAATACGAAATCCCGGGAATCGGTGGCCAGCGCGGCTACGTCTCTTTCGGGAAAGAACACGCCAAAGGACGCTCTGCGGGCGACTTGAAGGAATTCTGGCACTTTGGTCAGTACGTTCAGGACAATCCGACGCTCGAAGCTGAATATCCGGCGAACGTCGAGGTAAAAGAACTTCCGAAGTTCAATTCGGTCGGCAAAGAAGCTTACCAGATGCTTGAAAAAACGGGAATCTACGTGCTTCGCGCCTTGGCGATATATTTGGGATTGGACGAATTCTATTTCGACAATTACATCAAGAACGGAAACAGCATTTTGCGTCCTATCCACTATCCGCCAATCACCGATGAACCGGCAGACGGAGCGGTCCGTGCGGCAGCTCACGGCGACATCAACCTGATTACGCTACTTATGGGCGCTCAAGGAAAAGGACTTCAGGTGCAAAACCACGATGGCGAATGGATCGACGCGATTGCCGAACCGGACGAATTGGTCATCAACGTGGGCGATATGTTGTCGCGTCACACGAACAACAAACTCAAGTCGACGATACATCAGGTCGTGAACCCGCCACGTGAATTGTGGGGAACTTCGCGTTTCTCGATCCCGTTTTTCATGCATCCGATCAGCGAAATGAAACTCGACGTATTGGAACACACGATAGACGAAAACCATCCGAAGCAATACGACGACATCACGGCAGGTGAATTCCTGCACGAGCGTCTGGTCGAACTCGGATTGATCAAAAAATAAATTTTGAATCACAAGTGAAAGGTCTGCTGGAAAGCGGGCCTTTTTTTATGGAATCAACTGCCCCAAACGCGGTTGCGCAAAAGGTCGAATCCGGTTCTGAAACGGTTGTTGAATATCAGATAAAGCACGATCAGCACGAAAAGGAAACCCAGATAAGTGAAAATTTCCATGTAAGACAGCAAGGTCGTCTGTTTGAGCAAACTTGTGTTGATCTGTTTGTAGGCCAAACGCGTGGCATCGTCTGTCGAATAACCTTTGTCCGAGAAAAATTGAACGAAATAATTGAGCCTTTCGGAAAAGTTCGACGATTCGGATTCCAAGTCGCGGTTCAACGTAAGATAATGCGTCCGTTGCAGAAAAACCTGAACGTTCTGGATCAGGCAAAAGCCTATCGTGCTTCCCCAGAAACGTCCGGCCACGCCCATAGTTCCCGAAAAAGGCGCAAGATTTTCG
>JBCNQO010000276.1:0-4063 GCA_039592825.1 Flavobacterium sp. | reverse complement strand
GGAATTCGAGCACAACATGACTCAACAGATCTACATGAGCGACGAATGTTGGGGAATCATCGTGACGGCCAAAAGCGCGACTGTGCAGCTTTTGAGAAAATATGCCGCCCAACCCGAAATTTCGGATGCGGACAATTTGCGCGAACACGTGATCAAGGATTCTTTCGACAATTCCAGCCCGAGTGCCGCCGCTTTGGCTTTTATACGCAGTGAGGTTCGGGAGTTGATCTGAATAGGACCATCGTAAATAAAAAAGCCTTCTTTTCGGGAAGGCTTTTTCTTTTTCAGTAGTCGCGTTTTACGTGGATCTGGCCCGAGACTGTGTGTGTGCCGGTCTGGTCTGTAAAAGTTCCGCTCAGCGTCGCATCGATAAATTGGCCAACCTGCATATACCTGGTAATGTTGAGCATGATATCGTTCGGAATCGAGTTGTTTAAAGTTATCAAGCCTGAAATCGTGTAATTTGAGGTGGAATAAGAACCCAAAATTGTCGTGTTGGTTATGAGATAAAGCGCGCCGGCACTACTCGAGGTGGTGACGTGAAAACCCGGAACCGCATTATTTTGTCCGGCGTCGAATTCCCCAGTAAGCATCACCAGCGGTTGATCGTCTATCTGATAAGACAAGTATTCCTGCCCGCTTTCGCAAACTAATACAAAATCCCAATGGTGATCGCCAGTCATTTCACCCGACACAAACTCTCCGCCGTAATTGTCATAGAAAGACATCGTGTAGACATCCAACTGCTCGCAAGTGCTGACTGATGCCTGAACTTGTCCGTTTTCTACAGGAAAAACAAAGTCCCATGGGACGGATTGAAACAAGACATATCCTGATGTTATTGGGGCGCCGTTACAAGACCTTACACTTGCACTTACAAGTATGGGATTCGGTACGACCATCTGAACCTCTTTCTCATTTTGGCTCCATTGTGTGAAAGGCCCGATTTCCTCTTCATGCACTACTCCATTGCAATTCCATATTTTTAGCCGCAAAACATAGTTTGCGGGAACCATTCCGGCTATCTCTCCTTGCCCATTGGTGAACCTGGTTAGCGAAGTCAATCCGTTCTGAAGCGCTTCCAAACTCACCTTAACCCCGGTAATGGGATTTCCTGATTGATCCTTAACCCTAATAGTCAATTGGGACAAAGGCAATTGGATATCACAATTCCACCAAGAAAAATGCGCAACATTCCCTACATAATAATTCCCCTGGCGCGTGGCAAAACCTTCTTCTTTCCACCAACCGGCGTTTTCGTCGAAATGCCAAAGCGGAATGGACTGCGGAGCGGTTGCCAACTGGGAATCGTCTATTCTTACGGTGATTTCTGCCGTGTGTCCTTCGGCGATCTGCAGTTTTTGACCGGCGCTTCCGCGGAGTTCCACCTTGAGCATGCCGTAAGTTTCCAGAATCGATTCGCTTCCGTCTTCGCGTTCGGCGTAAAGCGATCCTGGCTGGAGTTCTCCCAGATTCTCGTCGGACGGCGTAAGATGGAACATAAAAACGCCGACACTTCCGGTGTATGCATTTCCATTCTCGTCTTCGAATGCGCCGTCGAACTTGACTTTTGTTCCGGAATAGATCGACACTTCCGAAGCCTGACCCGCCTGAACGGTCTGCAGATCGCCGTCTTGCAGCAACATGATCTTGACGTTGCTGGTTCCAGTCGTAGGAACAACAGTTCTGGAGCCATTCGCATATCCGGGTTTCGAAACCGTGATGTAGGCAAACTTCTCGTAAACCTGGGCGTTTTGTATAAGGAACACGCCATTCGCATCTGTCTGGTCGGTAGACGAGCCGATTTTTACGGTCGCGGCCGAAATCGGGTTGCCGTCGGTATCCACGATCTGTCCCATAAAATTCCTTTGTACCTGATTCCCGAAATTCTCGCGAAAGGCGGCGTCAGACTGGTTGTTGTTGCCGTTTCCGGATGCGCTGTCGTCGTTCGGGTCGCATCCGATGAACAAAATCCCGACCATAATGGCCAGAAAAAAAGAGGATAACTTTTTCATAAGCTGTTTTTTATTGGTACCATTGAGATGCAGGCGAAACGAAAAGGTTGCGTCAAAAAAAAAAGCCCTCCAATTCAGGAAGGCTCATTTCAACATTCTTTTTCATTAAAAGCTCCGGATGGCATGCGCCACGCCCGTTATGGTATGAGTCTGTCCGTCCTGACCGACGTAAGTTCCGCTGAAGTTCAAATCTACGTATTCGCCCACAGCGCCAACGTGCGTAAGGTTGAACACGATGTCGTTCGTGGTTTGGTTGCCGATGAAACCGACTTGTCCGCCTTCTATCGCGAATTGGGAAGTCGAGTAAACGCCTACCGCAGTAACGTTCTGGCTAAAGATGTAAAGCGATGCGAAGCCCGACGCGGTCTGTTCGTTGTAACCCGAAATCGTGAGTCCGCCGGCCTGGCCTTGAGAACCCAGCGTCGCATTAACTTCCTGAGTGATCACATACATAGTGTCGTTGTCGACCTGATAGCTTATGAACTCGTCGATCGAAGTACAAGCCTGAAGGTTGCCCACGTTGGTTTGAGGCGCGGTGAAGTTGTAGTTGATCACGCCCGTTTCCTGCAAATTGTCTGAATCTACGCCGCGAAGCGTGAACGCCTGGTTTGGCGAACAAGTCAAGGTATTGAAGCTGAAATGTCCGTTCGAGACCGAGAAAACGTCGATGTAATTTCCGTAAGATAATTTCACATAACCATTCGTTACAGGATCGCCGTCGCAAGTGATCAGGTTTCCGTCAACCAAAACCGTTTGTGCAGTTCCGGTCGTGGCGGTAATGGTCAAGGTCGAAGCCGATGAGAAAGGCCCGATGTTGGCCGAATAAGCGACCTCATGGCAAATGTTGTAGACGTTCACCGTAAGCGATTCGTTAGACGGAACGAGGCCACTGACTACTCCATTTTCGTTCGTGTAACCATAAGCTGGCCAAGCGCTTCCGCCGAATCCTATAGAAACTGACGCATTAGAAATTGGGTTGCCGTCTGCGTCATTTACGGTAAGTTGCAAATGGACCGTTGCGAATGGCGCATCGCAGTTCCACCAAGAGAAATGAGAGGTTTCGCCTACGTATTTGTTGCCTTGGCGCGTGGCGATTCCGTCTTCTTTCCACCAACCGTTAGCTGCGTCAAAATGCCAAAGCGGAATGCTGCTTGGCGCCGATGAAGCTTGAGTGGCGTCGATCGCGACTTCAATCGTGGCCGGATGTCCTTCGGCCGGTTGCAGTTTTTGTCCGGCGCTTCCGCGGAGCTCGACGTTGATCATCCCAAAGGTCTGCAAAGCGGCTTCGCTCCCGTTCTCGCGTTCGGCGTACAGACTTCCTGGCATAAGGCTGGAAATGTCGTCGTTCGAAGGTTGCAGATGGAAAACCGAAACGGCCACAGATCCGGAATAAGCCGCACCATTTTCGTCCTCGAAAGAACCGTCAAAGATGATCTTGCTGCCAGAATCTGTAGTAACCTCGCTAGAAGCGCCCGAATTTACGGTAGCAGTTGGCGTGTTAGGAATTAGCATGATCTTGACTTTGTTCTTGCCCGACGTGGGCGCAAGCGAGCGCGATCCCTGGAAGAATCCGGCTTTGTCTACCGTGATGTAGGCGAATTTTTCTTTTACGGAAGCGTCATTGGCGAAGAACATTCCGTTGGCGTCGGTTGTAGTAGTGGTCGATCCGATCTTGACCGATGCGCCAACAACTGGCTGATTGTTCGTGTTTACGACTTGTCCGAAGAAATCTCGCGAAACGGTCGATCCGAAATTCTGCTCGAAATTCGAACCTGATCCGCCACCGCCGTTATTGTTGGAATCGTCGTCTTCGTTACAGCCTATCAACAAGGCCGAAGCGCAAAAGCAGGCTAAGAGTAATTTGATCTTTTTCATGATTTATGGTTTTAGTTGATGTTCCTAAAACAATCGAAAAAGAATTTACCCTACTTTTTTTGATAAAAGATTGAAGGATTTAAAGATTAAAGGATTTTTGGGTGTCGAAATACGCCTTTCCACTTTTGTTTTTTAGCCACGGATGCACGGATTTTGCCTTTGGCCAGTTCGCG
>JBCNQO010000275.1:0-4070 GCA_039592825.1 Flavobacterium sp. | reverse complement strand
ACGGCCAAACGCAATGCCGAACGCAATTCCGTAAAGGTAAACTTCATCCAAAAAAACATTCTCGAGACCGAAAATCTGGAGCGGAAATTCGACGTCATCGTCTCGAATCCGCCTTATGTGCGCCATCTGGAAAAAGACGAGATGAAGAAAAACGTGCTCGAACACGAACCGCATCTGGCTTTATTCGTTGAAAATGACGACGCTTTGATTTTCTATCGCAAGATTGCCGAATTGGCGTTCGAAAGCCTGAATCCGCAAGGAAAACTCTATTTCGAGATCAATCAATATTTAGGTCAGGAAACCGTCGAAATGCTAAAGGCCAAAGGTTTTTCAAATGTGGAATTGCGCAAGGATTTGTTCGGGAACGACCGAATGATCAAGGCGCAAAGGTAAACTCGTGAATATGCAGAAATCGATCGCGGACAAAATGGGAATCAAGTTTGGAATGCGCGCGATTTTTGTGGATTCCAATGGCATCGAAACAACTTTTGGGTTGCCCGAGCTCGATCTGGAAACTAAACTCGCGGGAGAATTCGACCTGATCGTGGCCTTCGTCAAAAAACAATCGGAATTCGAAAAGACGTTTCCCAAACTCAAAAATCACCTCAAAAAAACGGGAATGCTTTGGCTGTCATGGCCCAAATCGCGAAAGCTCGATTCAGATCTCAACCTGCAAAAAGTCATAGAAATCGGCTATGCGTTTTCGCTTGTGGAAAGCAAAGTTGTAAGTTTCAACGAAACTTGGTCTGCCATCAAATTCACGCATCCGAAAGAAGGAAAAATATACGAAAACAGTTTTGGCACTTTGCCCGAAAATCACTCGTAACGCAAAGCTTCGATAGGATCGAGACGCGCGGCTTTTACGGCCGGGAAAAGTCCGGAAACCAAAGCAACCAAAAATGCGATTCCGAAAGCCAGAATCATTGCGAACCAAGGCACGGCAAACGAGAATTTGAGCAAACTCGCGATAAGCCAACCGAGCAACATTCCCAAAGACATTCCGGTCAATCCTCCAATTTGCCCGATCACGACCGTTTCTATAAAGAATTGTACGGCGATCGTGGTGCGTTTTGCGCCCAAAGCCTTGCGAACGCCAATCTCGCGCGTTCTTTCGGTGACCGAAACCAGCATGATGTTCATAAGGGCAATCGACGATCCGAAGATGGTAATCGCGCCAATCACGAAAGCCGCTACGGTGAGATAGCCCGTGATTTCCTGGATTTTTTTGATCAGGTCGTCGCTTCTCGTAATTCCGAAATTGGTTTCCTGAGTGGGATGCAAACCGCGGATGTTGCGAAAAGCCAGCGTGGCACGATCTACGGCGTCGCCCAGAAATTCCTTGCGTTGCACCATCGCGCTCACGTTGTAGTTGATGTTCGGAGCCGTAAAAAGCGATCTTGCCACCTGAATCGGGATTATCACGCGCAAATCTTGGCTGTTGCCGAAAGTGGAACCTTTTTCCTTGAGAATTCCGATGACGCGGAAACGTGCGCCTCGAATCGAGATGACCTTGTCGATCGGGTTTACGTTCTTGAGCAATCCCTTGCCAAAGTCCGATCCTACGATGCACGAATAAGTGTTGTTCGAAATGTCGAAAGGGGTAAAATTTCGGCCTTGGTCGATCTCGAGTCCGGAGTTCGCCAAAAAGAATTCGTCGGCACCCAAAACCGAAATGTCCGGATCTGATTTTTCGGACTCATATCGCACTTCGGCTTTGGAAGTCGCGGTAAACGAAATGGAAACCGTAGTGCCGGGAAAGTCGAAATTTTGTTTGAAAGCTTTGGCCTGCGCATACGAAATTACTGGATTCGGTCGGCTTTCGTCGTCGCCGTCGTATTGCTGGCTATAATCGTATTGTTGTAGGTTGAATGTGTTCGCGCCCATCGAAGCAAAGTCATTCGAAAGCGTACTTTCGAGAGCCGAAACCACCGTGAGAATGCAAACCAGCGCCATGATCCCGATTCCGATAATGAAAACCGTGAGCGTCGTGCGCAGCAATTGGGCTTTGATAGAGCCCAGGGCAATCCTGATGTTTTCGCGTAGTAGTTTGAACATTACCAGATTTTAGATTTACAGATTTTAGATTTTAGATTTGCAGATATTAGATTTCTTTCACCTTTCATCTTGTACCAAAAATACAATTATTTCCACCCGCCAAACAGGTTCGCAATCGCTTTTTATTCCTGGGTTAAATCCCGATATTTGCGCTTTATTCCACAATTATGGCACAAAAACCAGGCATTCCCAAAGGCACGCGCGATTTTTCTCCAGCAGAAGTCGCCAAGCGTCAATATATAATGACAATCATGCGCTCGAACTTCGAGAAATTCGGGTATCAGCCCATTGAGACGCCGTCTTTCGAGAATTCCGAGACTTTGATGGGGAAATATGGGGAAGAAGGCGATCGTTTGATTTTCAGGATATTGGATTCGGGTGAATATTTTCAGAAAAATGAGGCAGAATTCAAAGAAGCTATTCAGATTTCATCGGCGGCAACGACTTTTTTTGAGAAAGTTTTATCGACATTATGGGATCTAAACAGTTTGAACTACTTAGATCTCGTTGATTTTCTTGACAAAAACATTCGTGGGTTCAGTTTAAATAGTGACTTAGGGGATATTGATAGAAGAAGCTTCAAGCACTTTGAAGATTATGTTCTTGCTCAGAAAAATACAATTTCGATGTTGGTTGCAGAGCAAAGACATGCAATAACTGATGACGTTATTTCTTTTGAGCGATTTAAAGAATTCCAAATGCGAGAGTTTGTTTCAAAATGTGTGAAATCTTTTATCGACAAATATGTTACAAAAAACATTTCGGAAAAAGCCTTGCGCTACGACTTGACAGTTCCGTTCGCGAGATATGTCGTGCAGCACCAGAACGATTTGCAATTCCCGTTCAAACGCTACCAGATTCAGCCGGTTTGGCGTGCCGATCGTCCGCAGAAAGGGCGTTTCCGCGAATTCTATCAATGCGACGCCGACGTTGTGGGCTCGAACTCGCTTTGGCAGGAAGTGGAATTGGTGCAATTGTACGATTCGGTTTTTGCCGATTTGGGATTGGACGGAGCGACGATAAAAATCAACAACAGAAAAATACTCTCTGGCATTGCCGAAACGATAGGAGCGAAGGACAAACTCATCGATTTTACGGTGGCTTTGGACAAACTCGACAAGATCGGTGCCGATGGCGTGAAGACCGAAATGCTCGGGAAAGGCATATCTGCCGAAGCTATAGAGAAAGTGCAGCCGTTGTTTTCGTTCGACGGAAATGTGGATGAGAAACTCGAGAAGTTGTCGGCTTTATTGTCGGAATCCGAAGAAGGCAAAAAAGGCATCGAGGAATTGCGTTTCATCTGCGACAATGTGAAAGCGTTGGGATTGAAAGGTTCGGTTCTGGATTTGGACGTGACTTTGGCGCGCGGACTCAACTATTACACCGGAGCGATTTTCGAGGTTTCGGCCCCGAAAGTGGCTATGGGCTCGATTGGCGGCGGCGGACGCTACGACGATTTGACCGGAATCTTCGGACTCAAAAACATGAGTGGCGTAGGGATTTCGTTCGGTTTGGACAGAATCTATTTGGTTCTTGAAGAACTTGATTTGTTCCCGGAAACGGTGACATCGGCCCCGACCGCACTTTTCCTGAATCTTGGCGAAAGTGAAGCTTTGTTCGCCATGCAAGCCGTGACCGAACTTCGCAACGCCAACATCCGCGTAGATATGTACCCGGACAAAGCCAAATTCGACAAGCAGTTCAAGTTTGCCGAAAAACGCAACATTACTTATGTGGTGACCGTTGGCGAGCAGGAATTGCTCGATGGGAATTATTCGGTGAAGAATCTTGTTAGTGGGCAGAAATCGACGGTTTCTCTTAGTGAGCTTAAGGAGCTTTTTTTGGAGAATTTCTGATAGAGTCAAGAACCAAGAGCCAAGAGTCAAGATTGGAACGTAGTTGATGCGTGAAAAAGGCAGTGTTGAAGTTTGGTCACGACCCTGACAACGCGAATTGGCCGACGCAATTTTTACTCGCTAGATTGGTACGATTCACTAATCACTAATCACTAATCA
>JBCNQO010000274.1:0-4073 GCA_039592825.1 Flavobacterium sp. | reverse complement strand
TTTGCACTTCGGGAATTGCTCGAATCCGGCTATGTTTCGATCCAGCCGAACAACAAATACACTTTATCCAAAAAATGAACAAACTCAGAATCGTTTTTATGGGAACGCCCGAATTTGCCGTGGGCATTCTCGATTCCATACTAAAAGCCGGACACGAAGTCGTGGGCGTGATTACCGCAGTAGACAAACCTGCCGGTCGCGGACAGAAAATCAAGTATTCGGCCGTGAAAGAGTACGCGCTCGAAAATGGGCTTACGTTGCTTCAGCCGCCAAATCTCAAAGATGAGAATTTCCTTTCGGAACTACAGGCTTTGAACGCAAATCTTCAGGTCGTAGTAGCTTTCCGGATGTTGCCGAAAGCCGTTTGGGCGATGCCCGAATTCGGGACTTTCAACCTTCATGCTTCGTTGCTTCCGCAGTATCGCGGCGCGGCACCAATCAATTGGGCAATCATAAACGGGGAAACCAAAACCGGCGTAACGACTTTCTTTATTGACGAGAAAATCGACACAGGCGCGATGATCCTGAGCAAGGAAATCCCGATTGGCGAAAACGAGTCGGCTGGTGAATTACACGACAGATTGATGCAAATTGGCAGCGTGGCCGTTGTGGAAACGCTTGACAAGATTGCGTCGGGCGAAGTACAGACCACGATCCAATCGGATTCGTCCGAACTCAAAACCGCCTACAAACTCGATCGCGACAATTGCAAGATCGATTGGACGAAATCGGCCAAGGAAATCCACAACCTGATTCGCGGACTTTCGCCTTATCCTTCGGCTTGGTGCTTTTTCAAGGACGGCGATCAGGAATGGAACGTGAAAGTTTACGAGGCTTCGGTAGAAAATGACCAACATGATCTTGCCGTCGGAACAATCGTCAGCACCAAAAAGGAACTGAAGATTGCCGTGAAAGATGGTTTCGTGAAACTACTTTCGCTCCAATTTCCGGGTAAGAAAAAAATGACAACTCCAGAACTTTTGAACGGGATTTCGTTTTCCGATTCGACTATCGCGTCTTAACCCGCGCCATTGTTGGACTGAGCGAAAATTTGGGTTTTGCAACAGGCTTTTCCACAAAAACGCCCAAGTTATCAACAAATCGGCCAAAAACACGCGCCAAGTCTTGCGTGGTAAGGAATTCCTATTAAATTTGTTTGAAAGAACGGAATGTTTAACCAATCAATTAATAACTATTATTATGAACAAATCAGAATTAATCGATGCTATTGCTGCTGATGCAGGAATTTCAAAAGCAGCTGCAAAAACGGCTTTAGAATCATTTTTGAACAACGTTGGAGCTACTCTTAAAAAAGGAGGACGTGTTTCACTAGTTGGATTCGGATCTTGGTCAGTGTCTAAGAGAGCTGCTCGCGAAGGACGCAACCCACAAACTGGGAAAACAATCAAAATCGCTGCTAAAAACGTTGTGAAGTTCAAAGCTGGTGCTGAACTTGAAGGCGGTGTAAACTAAGAAATTAACTTATATAGTTGAAGAAAGGCCTTTCATTTGAAAGGCTTTTTTTTGCAAAATCCTCACGTTTTTTGGCGGTTCCAAACTTTTTTCGTTAAATTTAAAACAAAAAGTCAGGCGTATGATTTCAGAAAAACTCACTAAAGGGCTTTTGCTGATTGCCGAACCTTCAATCTTGGGAGACATCTCTTTTAACAGGTCGGTGATTCTTTTGGCCGACCACAATGTTGACGGATCGGTAGGATTTATCCTGAACAAGCCACTGAAATATACGGTTGGTGACTTGGTTCCGGATATCGAGGCCAACTTCAAGATCTACAACGGCGGCCCGGTCGAACAAGACAATCTTTACTTTATCCACAACATTCCAGATCTGATTCCAGACAGTATCGAGATTTCGAACGGAATTTATTGGGGAGGCGATTTCGATCTGACCAAAAAACTCATCAACGACGGTTTGGTGAAAAAGGAAAACATAAGGTTTTTCCTCGGTTATACAGGATGGGCGGCCCAACAACTAGAAGACGAAATGCAGTCGAATTCGTGGATCATCACCGAAAACAACTACAAAAACAAGATCATCGGCAAGTCGACCAACGATTTCTGGAAAGAGAAAATCCTGGAATTAGGAGGCGATTACATGCTTTGGTCAAACGCTCCCGAAAATCCGATGCTCAATTAAGAAAGCCTGATCTGGGCATTGAGTTTTACCAACAATTCCTGTGAAACCGCTTTCACATAAGACTTCTTGCGGTATTGCGTAATTGGCGTGATGCCCGAAATTACGTTGGTCACGAACAATTCGTCGGCTTTTTGCAAGTCGAATGGCGAAATCGCTTCTTCTGCAACTTCCCAATTCTCGTTCTTTCTCGCGATGGCCAGAAGTTGCTTTCGCATAACACCGTTCAAACAACCTTCTGAAACTGGCGGCGTCGTGATTTTGTTTCCGATTACCATAAAAAGATTGCCGTTCAACGCCTCGATCACGTTTTTGGAATCGTTCATCAAAAGACAATTCTCGTAGCCATTTTCATCCGCGAAAATATTTCCGGTAATGTTCACGAGTTTGTTCGTGCTCTTGATCGTGGAAAGCAATTGTTTGGTAACGTAAAAATCCTTGAAAAGTTCCACTTCGTATTTATCGCCCTGAATCGCGTACATCTTGTTTTCCAGCGCTGTCGCGGATACAATCCAGTCTACGTTATTTGTTTTTGGCAGATAAAATCCTTCGCCCGACCTGAAAACCGTCATACGTACGCGTGCCGAATCGAGACAACCGGCTTCGTTCGCAGTGTCCAAAAGTTGTTTTTCGATGAATTCCATCGTGAATTCCATCGGGATTTCCATACGGACGATCCGCATAGACGACATCAGACGAAAATAATGGTCTTCGAGAAACAGCACTTTGCCGTCTAGCACTTTTACGGTTTCAAAAACGCCGTCGCCAAACAAAAGGCCGCGGTTATCGAGTTTGGGAGAAGTTTCCGGAATGAATGTCCCGTTGAAATTGAGCATAAAAAAACCCTGATTAAAATCAGGGCAAATATACGTTTTAAAAAGGTTTCGTTAAACCGAACCGATCACGTGTTTCAGGTCTGAAATCTGGTTTTCCCAAAGCTGTTTGGCTTCGTCTATCTCGTCTTCGTCGGCGTGATCTACAACCATTAATGAAACGTCTTTGGTGATCTCGTCTTCGAGAATCCTGAGTTCGAAGTATACATCGGTGTCGTTATTGTTCTCGTCCAACCAACGGAATTTCACTTTTTCACCGGTTTTTTTAGACGTGAGACGCGCTTTTTCTTCGCTGTCATTCCAAATGAATGTAAAAATTTCCCCACGGGAATTGACGTTGTCCGCAAACCATTCAGACAATCCCGAAGGCGTCGAGATATACTGGTAAAGCAGTTGTGGTGAGGAGTTTAGCGGAAATTCTATTTCGTATCGGGTTTTGACATTCATTTTGGAAATGGTTTAATTTTGGGGAATATATAGAATAAAAAGTAAAATGGCCTGTTTTTGAAAAATATTTTTTTGACGACAGAAATTTGCGCAAACCCAATTTAGTTATATATTTGCACCCGCGTTCAAGAAACGCAAATAACCGAAATTTGGCGAGGTAGCTCAGTCGGTTAGAGCGCAGGATTCATAACCCTGAGGTCACGGGTTCAACTCCCGTCCTCGCTACAAGATCCCGGACTTTTCAGTTCGGGATTTTTTTTTGCACAAAAGTCTCCCGCAAGTCTGTTTAGAGTGACGACAATCTTCAGTTCGTCCTTTACAAATCGCCAAAACGCTTCATCGGCTCCAAAATCAAAGTTAAAACCAACTGACGTTTAGCTACTTAAACCGACACCAATTTGTTTCCAAAACCGGAAATAAATATCGATTCTAATAATCTTTTTCGCACAATTCAGTCTAATTATTGCATTTCATCGATATTTTATGCTTTTAATCGATGAAAAAATTTTTTTTTAAAGTCGGAAATCCTACATTTGAAGCGTTAAAATTTCTTTAAAGCCACAAAAGGAATTTTTAGGCCACAAATCCCTGAAAGTGAACGGCAAACAAGCACCAAACCGAAACAAATTTTAACCGGCGTC
>JBCNQO010000273.1:0-4074 GCA_039592825.1 Flavobacterium sp. | reverse complement strand
CGACGTAATAGCGCTTGGTTAACTCCACCAATTGCTCGAGATTCTTGGTTTGGTTTTTCGCGTTTTGCTTGAACTGATCCATCTTTTCGAACAGTTCTTCTTTAGAGATTTTGTCGTTCAGTTTCTTGAGCTCTTCAAGCAACTTGTCGTTCTTCTCCATATCTTTTTCCTGCTTGTCCAAACGGCGTTGCAGCTCTTCTTTGAACTCATCTTTCTTTTCCGATTTGAACTTCTCGAGATTCTCCTCAAGCTTCTTCGAAAAGTCTTTCATCATCTCGTTCTGCTGTTGCTGACGTTTGATGAAATCATCCACTTTCTGTTTGTCCTTGAACTCAAGATTTTCCTTTTCCTTACCTGCATTTCGCAGCTTGTCAAGTTCCGACATCTGCTTTTCCTGATTCTTAAGAGACTTTTCCAAACTGTTGATGTTCGAATTTTGCTGTTGCAGATTCTCGTCTTCCTTCTCCTGTTCGGTCGCAATCCTATCAGAAAAAACCGACGACTTCGCACTCTTGAAACCATGAGGCGCATCATTGTCAAAAACCTCAAAATAGTATTCGTATGAAACACCTTGCTCAACCGAAAGCGTGGACGGAAAAGCAAACACGAATTGGTCGAACACATCGTGCTTAACTGCGATTGTTCCACGTTTGGCAGCGGCCGGATTTCCTTTCGGATAATAGACGATCTGAAGTTTCGAAAGCCCGTAATCGTCTGACACCTGACCCAAAATATAGTTCTTCTCGACCTTCAAAGTATCGGGCGCATTACCTACTGTGATCGTCGGGAACTGATCTTTTATCACAGAAATGCGATAATTCAACTTTTCGTAGTTAGAAACCTTGTTATTCGACGTAAGTATTTGGTAATCTGTGTTTTGAACGATATTTTTCGAAAGTGTGAACTGATTGTCCGCCTTAGCGAACGGAAACGAATTCGACTCATCTCTCCAATCCACATTCTGTGTCGCCTGAGTGTTCATTTTCCAGGTCACGCGCGTTCCTTCGGGCAAAATCGCGTTTCCGGTTCCTTTGATCACTTCCGATTTTTTGTTCAGATAATTCGGATAATTCAAAACCATCTCAAAGTTCGCGATAGACGGAACCGTGATCACCGAAAGCTCGTAATCGTTCGAACGGACAGCATTCGCTTCCACGTGAAATTCGAGATTCGAACTCGGCTTATTAATCTTGAACTGGAATTCTCCCGACTTTTCCGATTCCATATAATAACTTTCGTCACCAATGAAAATCATGGCATTTTCGGGCACGACTTTTCCGTCGGTCTTGATTCTCAAAACAAAATCCTTATTCTGTTCCGTCTGAAGTTTGTCGTTCAAAACCACGAACTTGAAAGGCGCCGGCGGAACGAACTGCGTTTGGTAATTCACCACGCGGTTCAAACTTTGCGACAAAAATTCCTCGTTCCCGGAAATGTAGAAAAATGCAAAAAACAAGATCGGAAGCAAAGCCAACGGCAAAAATTTCCTGTTCTTTTTGAAGTTGATCGCATTCCCAAAAGGAACCGGCTGCAAAGTGTTTGCCTTCTGCTCTATCGACGCCAGCAAAAGTTCCGACTGATTTCTGTCGGACGAAAGCTGAAGGAAATTCGTGAGCTTGTCGTTCACCTCAGAAAAATGGTTCCCGATAATCTTCGACGCATCGTCATATCCGATGCCTTTCTGCAACTTGAACAACTTCGAGATCGGCCAAACGATGAATCTGCCAAGCAAAAACACCTCGACCAGAACGAAAGTCCAGAACAGAAAAGTTCTCGCGCCAGGTTTTAGCCAGAGGAAATATTCCACCGAAAGCGTGAAAATAAAGTACAGCAAACCAAGCCCAACGAAGAACAAACTGCCTCGAATGAGCTCGTTAGTGTAGTATTTACGGATGAAAGCCTCGAGCTTTTCGTATATGAGATTGGACGTTTTCAATGTTGCTAGTTTGATAACCGATAAAAATAACAATTTTGATCTTGCACAAAACGTTAATAATTGCCTCACGATTGTTGATAACCGTCTGATTTTCGTCAGACTTTCGACTTTCGACTTTGGACAAACCTTATCTTTGCCAAAAATTTTCAACAATGTCAAGACCAGTTCGCGTGCGTTTTGCACCAAGCCCGACAGGTCCGCTTCACATAGGCGGCGTCCGGACAGCGCTTTTCAACTACTTGTTCGCCAAGAAACACGGCGGCGTTTTTTACCTTAGAATCGAGGACACAGACCAGAACAGATTCGTTCCGGGAGCCGAAGAATACATTTTCGAAGCCTTGGAATGGTTGGGAATTTCGCCGTCGGAAACCGTCGGAAAAAACGAGAAATTCGGGCCGTACAGACAAAGCGAGCGCAAGGAATTGTACAAACAATATGTCGATCAACTGATTGATTCGGACAATGCTTACATCGCATTCGACTCGGCGGAAAGCCTTGACAACCTTAGAAAATCGGCCGAAGCAGATGGAAAAACGTTCATCTACAACCATTCGGTTCGCGAAACGCTCGACAATTCCCTGAACATTTCACAAGAAGAAACCCAGAAAAGAATTGCCAACGGTGACGAATATGTGGTGCGTTTCAAGATTCCGGTGAACGAGGTTTTGCAACTTTCGGACATCATTCGAGGCGACATAAAATTCGACACAAACCTTCTCGACGACAAAGTTTTGTTCAAAAGCGACGGAATGCCGACTTACCATTTGGCTAACATCGTAGACGATCATTTGATGGAAACGTCTCACGTGATTCGCGGTGAAGAATGGTTGCCATCGTTGCCGTTGCATATTTTGCTTTATCGTGCATTTGGATGGGAAGCGCCGGAATTCGCGCATTTGCCATTAATCCTGAAACCAATCGGAAACGGGAAATTGTCAAAGCGCGACGGAGACAAAATGGGCTTTCCGGTATTTCCTTTGGAGTGGAAAACCGAAGAAGGCGTTTCGTCGGGCTATAGAGAAAAAGGATTTTTTTCGGAAGCTGTCGTGAATTTCCTGGCACTTTTGGGTTGGAACGACGGAACCGAAAAAGAACTTTTCTCGCTAGAGGAATTGGCTCAAAGCTTCGACTTGAACCGCGTTCACAAAGCCGGTGCAAAGTTCGATCCGGAGAAAAACAAATGGTTCAACCACCAATATCTCGTAGGGAAATCTGATGAGGAATTGGCCAAGTTGTTTGCTCCTACTCTATCGGAAAAAGGAATTTTGATCGACGAAACCAAGCTCGTAAAAATCGTTTCGTTGATAAAAGAGCGCGCACATTTCGTATCTGAATTCTGGGAACTTTCGGACTATTTCTTCGAAGCGCCAACGCTGTACGACGAGAAAGCGTCCAAAAACTGGAAAGAAGAAACGCCATCCTTGATGAGCGATTTGTTCCAATTGCTCGAATCGATCGAAGATTTCACCTCGGCCAACGTTGAAGCGATCGTAAAGGACTGGATGACCACAAACGAGATCGGAATGGGCAAAGTGATGCAACCGTTGCGTTTGAGCCTTGTAGGTGCTTTAAAAGGCCCGCATTTGTTCGATATCATGGAACTCATCGGCAAAGAAGAAACGATTTCCAGAATCAAGCGAGCGATCGCCAACCTATAAAAGAAAAGCTCCAATTACGGAGCTTTTTTTATTTACAGACAGTTTTTTCGGGATTGTCGAGAATGTTGAGAACTATGGAATTCCTCTCATCTTCGCCCGATCGGAACAAATCGATCTTGTTCTTGAAATCGGTGCAATCCTGGAAATATTGGTTCACGATCTCGAAGAATTGGCCACGTTTCTCTACTTCGGACTTGGTTTTGCTTTCGGTGAAACTCAGTTCCTTGACGATTTTTCCGTCTTCGATTACCGCGATTTCATAACGCGTCACGACTGCCGAAAATCCGCCTCTTTCCTGAACGCGTTTCGTACTGATAACGCCAAGCGTACGGTTTTTGGATTGGGCCAATACGTAGAAAAGTTTGAGCTTCTTCCCTATCGCGAACTTCCTGAGCACTTTTTTGTCGGTCGTGGCCGAATCGAAATCGGCATATTTCACGACACGATCGAGTCCGTTCGAACGGAATTCGACTTTCTTGT
>JBCNQO010000272.1:0-4086 GCA_039592825.1 Flavobacterium sp. | reverse complement strand
CTGTCCAGTACATCAAAGTCGTAATCGTGCAGGTTTTTAGTTTCCAGACGACACGTCTTTCGCGGATCAACACAGGTTCGCCCGGCATTTTGTCGTCTTTGCGCTGAGTTTGTTTGCCTTGTCCGGGTTCGGGTTTTCCTACTTCGGATGAAATCTGGGCTATGATATTGTCGAAAGCGGCATTTCTTTTTGCTCCTTTGGATATTTTGTCCTCGTTATCGGAAATGTAGAGCTTCCAATAATATTCGATCATTCCTACCAGACTGTCGGTTTTGCAATAGAAATAGGAAACGTCGGCTTTCGGGAAATTCGCTGTGGCCGGACGACGGAAATTCACGGGTTGCTCGAACGTGCAATTCTTGTTTCGGGCGACTGTCTTGAATTTCGTGGATAATTTTTGGGATTGGAATGCGGCTTCGAGCTTTTCGGCTTGGGCGATTTTAATGCGATTCAGGTTTAGGTAGTTGCGTTGGGCGATTGCCGGAATTGCGATTAGGAATATGGCGATTAGTTTGGCGAGTTTGGTGTGCATGGGGTTAAGTTTGGCCGTTTGCAGCTGTTTGTTTATTTGCGGATTATCTTTTTCAATTTTTCAAGATCAGATTGTAACCCGAAACCTTCTGTCTTTGAATAATCCGCTCCAAGAAAACTGGAAACGCCGCAACCGAAACAGATTTTAGCGATACCGACTATGGAGTCCTGATTCTTGAATAAAAGAATATCCCTGTAAATTGGGGTGCAACTTGAGAACTCGGTTTTAACGGAGTCTTTTTTACTGAAAATCTCGTCGGCTATTGACTTGTCTTTTTTACTGAGGATCGTTTTTTTGAAATTTAGTTTGACCAGATCGTTTTCCAGGTTCTTCACGTCCATATTTTTTGGGTAATAACCTGTAAGAATTCCGTTGAACTTCTTTTCGTCTGCCGTTTTATTTTGTCTTCTGAAAAGATATGCGTCCTTATCGGAAACTTCAAAAAAGTAATGTTCGATCGTCTCGCAATTGTAGAATTTTTCGGGAGTTTTGAGATTAATTTTGTTGCTTTCAGATTTACTGCATCCGAAGAGAGATAGAAAGGTCAAAATCGTGATGCATTGCTTTCTCATGCTGGATGGATTTTTTTGGGGTAAGTCTTGAACGTGTTTTTTACGGATTTTCGCTTCCTTGGACATTCCGAAGTTTTAAGAATTTTTACAGATTTTCTGTAATCGACCCATGCCGAATCACCCTAAATTGAGGGCGGGTGGTGGTGGTATTTTTGTGGCAGAAAAATAGAAAAATTCCCTTACAAAAACCTCAATTTACCAAAGCGTCAGCAATCTTTCTATCGTTGGACAAACGCGGCAATTTGTTCTGTCCGCCGAGCTTGCCGATCGATTTCATATAGTCCTCAAAGCCGTGAGCCGCAACTTTGGTCACCACGACTTTCCGGAGCACATTACCCGAAATCAAATCGTCGTAATACACATTCTGTTTGCGCATCGCATCGTCTATCCTTTCGGAAAAAGCCTGCAAATCTGAGGGTTCGTTCTCGAACTCGATAAACCATTCGTGATAAGGAAGCCCGTCTTTCGGATTGATTTGAGGCGCGACGGTAAACTCGTTCACGCGCACATCGGTTCCTTGCATCGCCTCTTTCAACGCTTCCTCGACTTCTTTGCCGATCACGTGTTCGCCGAAAGCCGAAATATAGTGCTTGATACGACCCGAGACAATCACGCGGTAAGGTTTTGTCGAAGTGAACTGTATCGTATCGCCAATGTTGTAAGCCCAAAGTCCGGCGTTTGTGGACAAAATCAGCACGTAATTCACGCCAATTTCCACCTCGCCTATCGTATAACGTTTCGGGCTTTCGTTAAAAAACTCGTCGGCTTTCACGAATTCGTAGAAAATGCCCGAGTTCAAAAGCAGCAACATGCCTTTCTCGGTTTGGGAATCCTGATACGCAAAAAAGCCTTCCGAAGCCGGAAAAAGCTCAATCGCATCCACTTTTCGTCCGATAAGGTTCTCGACTCTCGCACGGTAAGGTTCGTAATTCACTCCTCCGTAAATGAACAGATTGAAGTTTTTGAAGATTTCCCCGGCGGGTTTTCCACCTTTAACTTTCAACTTCTCGAAATACATCTGAACCCAACTCGGAATGCCCGAAATCACCGACATATCCTCGTTGAAAGTTTCCTCCACTATTGCGTCGACCTTGGTTT
The DNA here is from genome assembly GCA_039592825.1 of Flavobacterium sp. Taxonomy (GTDB): domain Bacteria; phylum Bacteroidota; class Bacteroidia; order Flavobacteriales; family Flavobacteriaceae; genus Flavobacterium. The sequence goes on along the minus strand of JBCNQO010000272.1, from coordinate 1,884 downwards.
CCCAATCTTCAATCGTGTTGGTTTCCCAACTCGGCATTCGGTTTTTCTGGAGATATTTCGGAACGTAATGCGCCACGATGCCCGAAAGTCGGCCGAGTTTTACACCGTTTTTTTCCTCGAGTTCGGGACTTCCTTGCAGGAAAATCATCTTTCCGTCTACGAAATCGGCGTTTTTGGTTTCGTGTATGTAATGCAGAATGGCGTCGCGCGCAGCTTCTATGTGAAAAGGCATCGATTCCCTGGTGAGCGGAATGTATTTGGCGCCAGAAGTCGTGCCCGAAGTCTTGGCGAAATACAACGGTTTTCCTGGCCAAAGCACGTTTTCCTGGCCTTTGACGACTTTGTCCACATACGTTTTGAGCTGTTCGTAATCGCGGATCGGGACATTTTTGGCGAAATCCTCGTAAGATTTTATGTCCGCGAAAGCGTGATCTTTACCAAAGTCTGTATTTGCGGCCTTTTCGATGAGTTCACGAAAGACTTTCTGCTGGGTTTCAACCGGATTTTGCGCCCATTTCTGCGTTTTGGAATAGACGTAATTGGCGAAGATTTTGGCGGCGAACGATTTGATCGACATAATTAAAGCGGGAATTTTTTCTTGATGGCCGATTCGGTCCTGACCAACATATAAACGCAACTTCCTATAAGCAAAGTGAGTCCGGCCACGACTCCGACGATTTCCGGAAAGTCGACATAATCCAGCACGACCGCAATCATGATCATGAAAATGCCCACTTCCATCATGCGCCAGGCCGAGAACCTTTGGGCGAAATCCCATCTTTCCTGGGATTTTCTGGAATTCGTGGTGCGATATCCGTAAAGGTCATTGATCTTTTTTGGCGGAAAAACCAACATTACGCCGGCTGCGGCGATGAAGATTATCCCACATAAAATACTCACGAAACCGTCTGCTATATTTCCCATTATTCGAAAGATATGAATTGTTCGGGATCGATCGGATAACCGTCTTTCCAAAGTTCGAAATGCAAGTGGATTCCCGTGGATTCCTGTCCGGTTGAGCCCGCAAGACCCAAAACTTCTCCGGTTCTTACCACGTCGCCTTCCTCGACAGTCATTTCGGCCGCGTGTTTGTAGGCCGAGATGAAACCGTTGTTGTGGCGCACGATCACGCAATTCCCGTTGGTTGGCGTCCATTCGGCAAAAATCACGTTTCCGTTCAAGACCGCTTTTATGGGCGTATTCTTCGGAACCGCGATATCTACCGCATAATGTTTCTGGCGCGCATTGAATTTATCGGTAACGCTGCCTTTCACGGGCGCGAACAGAACCACGCTCGTCTTTGGAGTCGCTTTCTCGAACAGGTTGTATTTGTCTTCTTTGGCGACTTCGTCCCGCAATTCCTTTTCTTCGTCCGATGCCGTGATCTGGCCGTCGGGAATCTCCATTCCGGCCGCGATTATCGAGTCTTTGGACAATTTCGCCAAATCGAGATCGCCCGTCAGAATGCGTTTTATCGACTTGATGTAAGCTTCATTTTTGGTGAGCGCAACCTGCAACGAATCTGATTTCAAGGCCAGTTCTGTGGCGTTTTTCTTGAGCTCGGACGAAGCGTAACCCGGAATGTACTCGCGCAAAGGCGTAAAAGCGATGATATACGTCGTTACGAAAATGATCACCACGGCGCCCAAAGTCGCAAAGACGAAAACGTTCATGAGCGTGAGGCGCAACGAGAAGATTTCCTCGAAAGTGTCTTCGTTCAAAATGACCAATCGGTTTTTGGTGAAGAGTTTCTTGGCGATCTTTTTTCGTTTGAGCCTTTTTTGAGCCATGTTTTCGCTTTGTACAAATATAGGGAATCCAAACACTGGGAAAATCCGTAAATACAGAACAAGGCAATCATAAATATTTGCCAAAACATTCGGC